>JAFAWC010000046.1 GCA_019242135.1 Mycobacteriaceae bacterium
GGCGGTACAACCGCGTACAGCGCGCCATGAGCCAGCCGCCCCAACTGCGGCCGGGCAACCATGATTCGATGCCGGCCGCGGTGCCGGCGAAGAAGAACAGCGGCATGATCTGCAGCACCCACGTCAGTGCCCCGAACGCGGGCAGCGCCTCGAGCAGGTTGCCCCACACGAACACGCCGTTGCGAATGGTGCTGACCGCCATGATCGTGTGGCCGAGCACCACCGCGACCAGTGACACGATGCGGATCACGTCGATCGCGCGGTCGCGGCCGGACGGCGTCTGCGCCGCGATCTCGGCCGGGCTGGGGAACAGCGTCACGGAGCCGAATCTACCGGTGCGCTGCCCTGTGCTCGTGCACCAAAATTGCGCCCAGGCACAGCGCGGCCAGTGCCGAGATCGCCAGTGCGAACACGATGCCCGCGGTGCGCAGCCCCCACGCCTCGGCGGCCAGGCCCTCGCCGACCACCGGAAGCGAGATCGCGATGTAGGCGACGACGAAGTAGGTGGAGCTGACCTCCGCGCGCCGGTCCGGTGGCGACTGCTCGGCGACCGCAGCCAGACCGCGGCTGAAGCTGATACCTTGGCCGGCACCCGCGACTACTGCGCCGATGATCAGCAGGGTGAGGCTCGAAAAATGAAGAGCGCCAGCGATGATCAGCATTCCAGCCACGAGCACACCGCATCCGATTGCGACAGCGCGGTTGGCGTCGATCCGCCCGGATACCAACTGGGCGCACGCGGAGGAAGCCGAGATCGAGCAGACAATCGCACCGGCAACCGCGTGGTTGCCGATGCCGATGATGCCGGCGAGGAACGACGGCGACACGGCGTTGAACAGACCGAGCACCGCAAAGCCGGCGAACGCCGCGGTGGCGGCGATGACGAACACCGGTCGCACCTGCGCAGGTACCGAGAGCCGCTGGAACCCGATGCGGCCGCCGCGCGGGCTGGTCTCGGGTGCGATCACCACCGATACCGCGGCCAGGGCCATCAGCGCGATGTGAACGACAAACGAAAGCGTTAACGGCGCAGGCGCATACTGCACCAGCAACCCGGCCACTAACGGTCCCAGCCCCAAACCACCGATGTTGGCCACTGTCGCGATCGCCGCGGCGCGGTCCCGCCAGGCCGGCGGTGCTGCCTCGATGACGGCTACGGTCGCCGTGCCGGTGGCCACGCCGGCCGACAAGCCGGATAAGAGCCGACCGAGCATCAGGTCGTCGACACCGGTCGCGGCGATGAATGCGCCCGCGCTGCCCAGCGCGAAAGCGATTGCCAGCAGCAACATTGGGCGCCGGCCGACGGTGTCGGACCAGCGGCCGAACACCAGCAGTGCGGCCAGCACACCGCCCGCGTATATCGCGAACACCACGGTGGTGGTCAGGACCGAGAAATGCATCCGCGCCGAATACAGCGCGTACATCGGTGTGGGCAGCGTGGTGCCCACCATGATCGCGGTGAATGAGTAAGCGAGGAGGCCGAAGGCCAGTCTCTTGCGCCAGCTGAAGGGCACAGTCGATCGTAGGGCACTCGGGCGGCGAACCGCGGGCGGGACGGCTATCGGCGTCGACCTCAGCTACAGAAACGCTCGATTGCCGTATTTGTCGAGCGAGACGAGCTCTCCAACTGGCCGACGCGTCGTCGGACCGTATTTGCCAATCGGCCAGCCAAGCGGGATTACCGCACAGGGAGTGACATTCCACGGCAGCCCGAGGGCTCGCCTTGCCAGCAGCTTGTCCACAGCGGCAGCGTGATCAATGCCGCACCCAGCCCGGCCGCACGTGCCGCCAGCAAGAGGTTCTGCACCGCCGGATAAATGGAACCGTAGGCGCTGCTGGCCGCCGCCGACGGCCAAGGTGCAACGACACCTTTCAGGCATGCCACCACAACGACGGGAATGTCGTCGAAATGGTCCGCCTGCCACTTGGCGGCCTTCAGTATCCGGAGCATCTTGTCGTCACCGCGGCGCTCGAGGACGCGGCTCCCAATCGCGCTGTACACGTTGAATGCGCGGCGATTCAATCGACCAAGTTGCGCGACAACTTTGCGGTCCTTGACGACGATGAACTCCCAATTTTGCGCGTTTGAGCCAGTCGGCGCCTTCATCGCCAGTTCGCGAAGGTGCAGCACCAGTGAGTCGTCGACCGGGTCACTCTTGATCCGACGGATAGCACGTTGAGTACGCATCGCCTCTTCGAGCGGCATTGTTAAGGGTTCCTGCTGAGTCATGACCATGATTCCAACACGGCCGGGGCCTGCCTAGAGGCTCTCTCGGTGAATGATTAGTCGACTGGCGACCACAGCACGCAGGCAATCGGTCGGATGACTTGAGGCGCTACATCTGGGTAGTAGTCGCTGGCCGCTTCCCGGCTAGAGTCGCCCAGCGATGAAGCTGGCGGCCTGCTCCACCAGTCCGGAGCCGAGGTATGAGGGTTGCAGATGCGACGGCCAATTCAAGCCTCGCCCACAGATGGGGTCGCCGTCCGCGCACTGGTCGATCGTCTTCCCGGCAAAGGCGGGGGCCGGGCCGAGTCGCTTGGTGCCGTTACCGAACAACGCGACCGCTGCGATGTGCTGATCCAGGCCCGGCGGCAGCGGGTTGGTGAACCCGAATGCCGGATAATTCACCCCGGTCACGAGATCAGCGGCCACGGCACCCAGTGAATAGCCGCCGAGCACCATGCGGGTGTTCGGACAACTTCCCGCCATGGCTTGAACGTGGGCGCTCATATCGTTGGCGCCGCTGGCAGCGCTCAAGTCGGCGGGATAGTTGACTCCATACACCCCGACTGACACCCGCACCTTGGAGCGCAGCGAATTGACGAGTGCATCGCCGACTGCGCCGACGCCGGGTGGTTCCTCTCGGCCGCGAGCGAAAACCACTTCTGCATCTGGGCATGCCGCCGATGCCGCCGGAATCAGCGCCGTCGTCGAAAAGGGCGTCGCTACCGGGGCAATCTCCAAAACCGCGGCGAGCGGGGCGGCGGCCGCCAGGCGGAGGACAGGGTGGGCCCGTCGTGTTGTCGCGACAGGCCTCATAGAGATTATTCGGGCTACGAGTGCCGTACGTTACGTCGTGCTCGGAGCTGCGGCGCAGCTCGCTCAGGCTGGTCGCGGCGCACCCGAGCCACCAACAATCGGTGCAGTAACGAGAATCCTTTCACTCTTTGTCACCGGCGTGCTGCTCGACGACCCGTAGACGACTGCAACCATTGAGACTGCCGTCGGTGGCTTTCACAGTCGCGATCGGGGCACAGGTTTCAGCGTTTGGTTTTTTCTTCCAGATACGGGGCTAACCCGAATTTCTCGACGAGCGCCAGCGAATCCACTTCCGAGACCCTAAATTCGGGTTTCTTCTTCTCCATAGGCACCTTGCCGCGCCACGCGCGACGAGTTTCGATGGTCAGTGGTAGCAAACCGGGAACACCCACGACAAGGACCGGCATGTTGTACGAACCCTCGGGATCAACCACCTTGTAATTTGCCGCTGTCGCTGTCACCCGCGACCGCGAAGCCGAGGCGACGAGCGCATTGGTGTTCGGGTCGATCACCCGGATGGCATCTGCACCCAGGTCAATGGCTAGGCGTGGTTGCGGCGTTTGTTGTTTTCGTCGAAATGCGAACGGCCCCATCGGTTCGGGAGGCGGATACAGCAGACAGCGAAGCGGCTCGCCCGGTGCAGGCCCGCGTACATCCAACCCAGATCGGCGGGCGGCCATGGTGAGAACCTCATCGAAGTCTGCGGCCTGCAACCATCCGTCGACGCGGCCGGCGGGCGGCGCTTGCAGCGGCGTTGCGGTCCCTAGCTGATGATCTCGTCCGCCGAGAACAAGGCGGTGCGGGCCGCACTGCAGGTGAAGCGCCGTACCCGACAGCGTGGGTTGCAGCCCGTGAGCCCACAGGCCCAGCTTCGCGTCCTTGAATGAAAAGACCTCACCCGGCTTCTTATCGACGGTCAGGCCGTCGCTCGTGACGCAAATGCGGATCTTGTTGTTCCAGCCCCACCAGCGAACGCCGAGGACACCAAAAAGAGTTAGCCCGACAGCCACGCCGACGAGGACCACCCAGCCAAGGGTTCGCGCGGAAGGAACCGCGAACATCACCGCGAACACCGCCACAAGCGCTGTCCACAACCCGTAAGTGCAGATGAGGAGCCAAGTCGCCATCCGCGGGGTGGTTGCCACGAAACGGCGCGGCTCAGCCGTGCGGTCCGGGCGTGCCGGCGGCAGATCTGCACGCCGTTTCTGCGGGGCAAGTTGACGTTCAAGCTCAGCGATGCGTTGCTCGGCGTCGTCCTGATCCATCAGCAAATGATCCCACCCGGTTGCCACGGGTGCAGTACCTGCTGGATGAGAACCCTTTAGCTCTTTCATAGGTGCACTGCTGGACCGGCAGTTGCCGGTGTCGACGGCCCTTCCATAACCAGGTGCCCCGATTACCGGTGGGAAGCCCAGCGACGGGAAGTTTGCGTCCTCCGGTATCGGTGCGAAGAGGGCCTCGGAGTCCTAGAGTTGACTCGGCGGCTCGCTGCAATGCGCCCGAAGGAATGACATGACTTCACGTTCTCATCTGCCGATTCCCAGCTCTCCCCGTAAGGGGTTGATTACCTATGACGCGAAGGATCCGGACACGTCCTATCCGCCGATTGAGCAGCTCCGTCCACCCGAGGGTGCTCCCAACGTTTTGCTGATTCTGCTTGATGATGTCGGGTTCGGCGCGGCCAGTGCATTCGGGGGTCCGTGCCAGACGCCAACGGCGGAGCGTCTGGCGTCTCAGGGATTGCGGTACAACAGGTTCCACACGACCGCGTTGTGTTCACCCACGCGACAGGCGCTGTTAACCGGTCGGAATCATCACTCCGTGGGAATGGGCGGAATCACAGAGATCGCTACAGGCGCACCTGGTTACAGCTCGGTGTTGCCCAACACGATGTCGCCCGTCGCTCGCACTCTCAAGCTCAACGGCTACAACACGGCCCAGTTCGGCAAGTGCCACGAGGTGCCGGTGTGGGAGACGAGCCCGGTCGGGCCGTTCGACTCGTGGCCCACGGGCGGCGGCGGCTTCGAATACTTCTACGGCTTTATCGGCGGCGAGGCCAACCAGTGGTATCCGACATTGTATGAGGGCACCATGCCTGTCGAGGTCGACCGGACACCCGAAGAGGGCTACCACTTCATGGCGGACATGACCGACAAGGCGATCGCCTGGATCGGTCAGCAGCAGGCGCTTGCGCCCGACAAGCCTTTCTTTGTGTACTTCGCGCCGGGCGCCACTCACGCCCCGCACCATGTGCCGAAGGAGTGGGCGGAGAAGTACAGGGGCAGGTTCGATGCGGGGTGGGACACGCTGCGCGAGCAGACTTTCGCTCGACAGAAAGAGCTCGGCGTGATACCGGCAGAGTGCGAACTCACCGCCCGCCACGGCGAAATACCAGCGTGGGACGACATGCCGGAGGACCTCAAGCCGGTGCTGCGCCGCCAAATGGAAATCTACGCAGCCTTTCTCGAATACACCGACCACCACGTTGGCCGCCTGATCGACACACTGGAGCGACTCGGCGTTCTCGACGACACGCTTGTCTACTACATCATCGGTGACAACGGGGCCTCCGCCGAGGGCACGGTGAACGGAACGTTCAACGAGATGCTGCCCTTCAACGGCATGGAAGGAATCGAAACACCGCAGTTCATGATCGACCGGCTCGACGAGTTCGGCGGTCCAGAGTCCTACAACCATTACGCGGTGGGCTGGGCGCACGCCATGGACACCCCCTACCAATGGACGAAGCAGGTGGCGTCGCACTGGGGCGGCACCCGCAACGGCACGATCGTCCACTGGCCTCGGCACATCACGGCCAAGGGCGAGATGCGCTGGCAGTTCCACCACGTCATCGACATCGCGCCGACGATACTGGAGGTCGCGGGCCTGCCCGAGCCGCTGTTCGTCAACGGTGTGGCACAGGACCCCATCGAGGGCGTCAGCATGTCGTACTCATTCAACGAGGGAAACGCACCGGACCGGCACACGACACAGTATTTCGAAATGCTGGGTAACCGCGGGATCTACCACAGGGGATGGACTGCGGTGACGAAACATGGAACGCCGTGGCAGCTCGTCGGCCAGGCGAAACCGGCGTTCGACGACGACGTGTGGGAACTTTACGACACCACCACCGACTGGTCGCAGGCAAAAGATCTGTCGAAGGAGATGCCCGAGAAGCTGCACGAGTTGCAGCGGCTGTGGCTGATCGAGGCCACGCGCTACAACGTGCTTCCGCTGGACGACGACACGGCCAGCAGGCTCAACTCCGACTTGGCTGGCAGACCAGTATTGATCAAGGGCGATACCCAACTGCTGTTCGCCGGAATGGGCCACCTGTCCGAGAATTGCGTTCTCAACTTGAAAAACAAGTCGCACTCAGTAACCGCCGAGATCGAGGTGCCCGAAACGGGCGCAGAAGGAGTGATCATTGCCCAGGGTGCCAACATCGGTGGCTGGAGCCTGTACGCCAAGGACGGCAAGCTGAAGTACTGCTACAACCTGGGTGGCATCAAGCACTACTTCGTGGAGTCCGATCGACCCTTACCCCCCGGTGAGCATCAGGTCCGCATGGAGTTCGACTACACCGGCGGCGGCATGGGCAAGGGTGGCACGGTCACCCTTTACACCGACGGACAGAGGGTGGGAGAAGGTGCGGTGGAGGCCACCCTAGCGATCGTCTTTTCCGCCGATGACGGCTGCGACGTGGGGCGCGACGGCGGCGCGGCGGTGTCACCCGACTACCAGGCGGCAAGAAACGCATTCAACGGCAGAGTGAAAGGTGTCCAGCTCGCCATTGCCGACGCGGCACAAGCGCAAGACCATGTAGTGGCACCCGAGGAAGCACTCCGCATCGCGATGGCCCGCCAATAGCCCCGTCAGACCATCGACGGTCGACGGTAATTGTTGGCGAGCAAGGTCTTCCCCCAAATGCTTGAGAGCCAAGTAGCGCAGGGCAGGCTCTCTTCCCAGGGCGCGGTCCTAGACTGGCCGAGTGCCGAACCTGCACCTGACCGGTAATCCGGAAGCGGATGCCCTGCTGGACGCGAATCCTTTCGCTCTTGTCATCGGCATGCTGCTCGACCAGCAGGTGCCGATGGAGACGGCCTTCGCCGGGCCGAAGAAGCTCCACGACCGGATCGGCGGGATCGACGCGCGCCAGATCGCCGACTTCGACCCAGAAAAGTTCGCGGCGCTGTGCGCGCAACGCCCTGCCGTGCACCGGTTTCCGGGGTCAATGGCCAAGCGGATCCAGGGGCTGGCACAAGTGATCGTCGAACGATACGACGGCGACGCCGCCGCGATTTGGACCGCGGGCAGCCCGGACGGTGCCGAGGTACTGCGCCGGCTCAAGGAACTACCGGGCTTCGGTGAGCAGAAGGCACGGATCTTCCTCGCTCTGCTGGGCAAGCGGTACGGCGTGACGCCGAACGGCTGGCGCGCCGCCGCGGGCGATTACGGCAAACCCGGCACGCACTTGTCGGTCGCCGACATCGTCGACCCCGCGTCGCTCGACGAGGTGCGGTCCTACAAGAAGCGCACGAAGCAGACGAAAGCGGCGGCCAAAAAGCACTAGCACCGGTCCCGCACATTCGCGCGCCGGCGACGTGACCGGGTCATCGCGGTGTGTCATCGTTAAGACATGAAGACACACCTGAACTGCCCGTGCGGCGAGGCGATCAGTGGTCAGGACGAAGACGACCTGGTCGAGAAGGCTCAGCAGCACCTGGCGGAGGCGCATCCCGGCCGCGAATACGACCGCGACGCCATCCTGTTCATGGCTTACTGACGAACAGGCGCTCGCCGAAGCCGATCAGGGGACGACGGTCGAGCCGATCGTCGGCAGGAAGGTGCACTGCCTGTCCGCGGTGGTCACCTGACCGAAGATCGTCGACATGATGCTGCCCGAACCGGTGTCGGCGATGGCGACCAGAGTGGCAGGGCCGTTCGGGTTGATGTCGGGGTTGGGCTTCAGCGTGGTGGTGCCAGACTTGCCCGTCGTCAGGTTGACCCATGTCACGTTCAGCGGAAGTTTCTGCTCGGCCGCGGGACCGGGCGTGCCGACGGCCGTGAACACGTACGCGGTCTGGCCCGCCTTGGGACCGGGCTTGGGAATTGCTGCGGGGCCGGCCACCGATATCGCGGTGGCGATCACGTTGCCGCCGCCGGCCAGGCATCCGTTCCCGATCGACGGGTACATGAACTCCTGGGTCGGTGGCGCGTCGGGCCCAAAGGTCGGGGGGGCCGAGTCGGGTGCCGGTGCCGGCGCCGGTGCGGCCGCTGGGTCGGCTGCCGGTGCCACCGCCGGTGCGGCCGCCGGGTCGGGTGCCGGGGCCACCGCCGGTGCGGCCGCCGGTGCCGTGGTCGGCGCGGATGCCCCGTGAACCGGTGCGGCTGCCGGTACGGGCACCTCGGGGCCGGACGCGGCCGGCGGAGTGGAGTCGGGCGCGGCACCGGACGCCGGTGCGAGCGCTTCCCCTGGTGCCGGCCCGACGACATGGGCGGGATCGATCCCGGCCGGCAAATGCGGTTCGGTCCCGGCCACTGCACCGGCCGCGGGAACGTGGATTGCCGGGATCGCCGCCGATGGCGGCCCAGCCGGCGCGGGCGAACTCGGCGCCGCTGGGAGCAACTGGTTCAGATTGCCGGGCATGGTGAAGTTGTTCGGCAGCTTGATCGAAATGCCCGGCGTGGGCGGCTGCTGCACGAACTGGTTGACCGACGACGCCACCTGCCGGGAATCGGCGGGCGCGGCCGAGTTGCCCGCGAAGGCCGACGCGGCCGCCATCAGCATCGACGCCGCGCTCTGGGGATTGGCCGCGGCCTGCTGAAGAACTGGGCTGAGTTGCTGGATCGCGTCGAGACCAGGGGCCTGCGTGATGTCGATCGGGACCGGCGGCGCCGGGTCGGCTGACGCCGGTGCCGGGATCGTGAAAGCGCCCGCGGATGTCAGCGCGAGCGTGACAGCGCCGGCGAACAGCTTGCGAGTTTGCGACACAGCACGGTCCCTCTTTCCGGCAGGCATGAGCCGAAGGTATCGCGGTACTGGAGTGACTCAAGTTACACATGTGGCATTTATTCAACCGTTACGCACATGATCGTCTTCGGTGACTTCCGGCCACTGCTGGACGCTGGTTAACGGTCGATAGAGTCGGGCAAATAGACGCCACCACCACCGCCCCGGCGCGCCCGCGCGACCGGTTGGCTATCGCCGGTCCGCTGCTGTTCGTGCTTAGCGTCGCAGCGCGGCTGGGCTGGACCTACCTCGCCCGCAACGGGGCGAACTTCGTCGACCTGCACGTCTACGTGGGCGGGGCCGCCACGATCGGTACAGGCCACGCGCTCTACGACTTCACATACGCCGACCAGACACCGGATTTTCCGCTGCCGTTCACCTATCCGCCGTTCGCCGCGGTCGTCTTTTACCCGCTGCATCTGCTGCCGTTCGGTCTTCTTTCGTTGCTGTGGACGCTCGGAATCATGGCGTCGCTCTACGGGGTCGTGCGCATCAGCCAGCGACTGCTCGGTGGCGGCAGCCAGCGCACGGCGATGGGCTGGACGGCGGTCACCATCTGGATCGAACCACTGCGTGCCACGCTCGACTATGGCCAGATAAACGTGCTGCTGTGTGTGGCCGTGCTGTACGCCGTCTACAGCACACGGTGGTGGTTGTCGGGTCTACTGGTTGGCCTGGCGGCGGGTATCAAGCTCACGCCGGCGGTCAGCGGGTTTTATTTCCTCGGGGTGAAACGTTGGGGGACAGCGGTGTTCGCCGGGGTCGTGTTCGTTGCAACCGTCGCGGTCTCCGCGCTTGTGGTCGGGGACCAGGCCCGTTACTACTTCACCGATCTCATCGGCAAGCCCGACAGGGTGGGTTCGATCGCCACGTCGACGAACCAGTCGTGGCGCGGCGGCATCAGCCGCATCGTCGGACACGACGCGGGCTACAGCGTGCCGGTGCTGATTGCGATCGCACTGACCGCGGTGCTGGCGGTGCTGGCCTGGCGCGCGATCGACGCCGGCAACGCCGAGCGGCCAGACCGTCTCGGCGGAATCGTCATCGTCGAAATGTTTGGGCTGTTGTTGTCACCGATCTCGTGGACGCATCACTGGGTGTGGGTCGTCCCGATGATGATCTGGTTGATCCACGGCCCACTGGCGTATCGGCGCGACGCACGGGTTCTCGGCTGGGGCTGGCTGGCGTTGATGCTCATCGGTCCGCCGTGGCTGCTGGGTTTCGTGCAGCCGTCGCTCTGGCAGGCGAGCCGACCCTGGTACTTCGCGTGGGCGGGACTGGTGTACATCGTCGCCGCGGTGGCGACACTGGCCTGGATCGCCGCTACTGGCCGACGATCTGGTCGATCTCTCGCGCCAGCGCGAGATCGTTCTGCGTAATGCCGCCCTGGGAGTGCGTCGAGAGCACGAACGTGACGGTCCGCCAACGGATGTCGATGTCCGGATGGTGGTCGGCGGCTTCGGCGCGGTCTGCGACGCGGCGCACCGCGTCGATGCCGTCGAGGAATGAGGAGAATTTCACGGCGCGGCGCAGCGCGTTGTCGATGCGTTCCCAACCCGCGAGGTCGGACAGCGCGGCGTCCACTTCTTCGTTGGAGAGCACGGCCATACAACACACGGTACTGGGGTCGACGAACCCCGCGGTCTGCGCCTGAGCCGCACCGCCTGACGATCAGCCCCCGCGGCCTCGCGGCGAGCCGTGCCGAGCTCAATGCGGCCGTGAGGGTATACCGTCTGTGGCGATGAGCGCGTGCGCACGAAGAGCACATGACTGACGTTGTGCAGAACCAGATCGTCGTTGCCGGTGCGCTCATCGTCGGTGACGCGGTGTTGGTGGCTCAACGCGCCCGGCCCCCAGAGCTGGCGGGGCGATGGGAGCTGCCAGGCGGCAAAGTGGGTCCGGGCGAGACCGATGGTGCGGCACTGACGCGCGAACTCACCGAAGAACTCGGCATCGAGGTCGCAGTCGGTGCACGGTTGGGTGGCGATGTCGCACTGACCGAAGCCACAACGCTGCGCGCGTATCTGGTCACCCAGACCTGCGATCGCATCGCGTGCGCCAAAGATCATCGCGCGCTGCGCTGGGTCCGCGCCGCCGAGCTGCAGCGGCTCGACTGGGTGCCGGCGGACCGGGCATGGCTGCCGGAGTTGGGACGGGTGATGGCCGGCAGGGCCGGCCGCTGGCGGCGCTAACGATCGCTGCGCGGCTTGTGGCGTCGGTGGCGCGGAGCCCGCGGGGGAAGCCGTTGCCGGGTTCGATGTGCACGCGGCGGGGTCCGAGCACCGGGGCGTTGTCGCGAGATTGCTGTGAAGCCGGTGCGCCGCGCATATCGTGACAGGGTGGGGCTGCCGGATGACGTCTATTCACGCCTGCTGACCCTGCGAAGCCGGTTACGTCGCTTCGAGCGGTGGAGCGCGGAGCAGGCTCGTTCGGCCGGACTCACACCGACCCAGCATCAACTGCTCCTCGCCGTTCGTGGTCATGGGGACCGCCGCGGACCGACGATCGGTGAGGTCGCCGATTACCTGTTGCTTCGGCATCACAGCGCGGGGGAGTTGGTGCAGCGCGCGGAGGCGGCGGGGCTCGTGCGCCGGGTGCGCGACAACGAAGACAAGCGCGTGACGCGATTACAACTTACCGACGAAGGCTCGGGCCGCCTCGAATCGCTGACAGCGCGGCACCTCGAGGAACTTGAACGTGTCGCCCTCCAGCTACCGGCGCGGTAGGACGGAGGTCAGCGCCGGGCGGGGCGGCTCGGCATGCCCGAGCCGCAGCATCGCGTGCAGCGGATGCATGTGCACCGGGTGGCGGCACCGGCCACCTGAACCGGCGCGCTGGTTGCTGGATGAGAACGTCAGATGGCCGCATTTTGCGCATTCGACGAAGTAGACACCACCGATGAGCCCGATCAAGCCCACATAGATGGCAATGGTGGTACCCAGCGCGAGCGCCGCGATGAGGATGACCGTGAGCACTTCATAAACCGTCATACGTT
>JAFAWC010000083.1 GCA_019242135.1 Mycobacteriaceae bacterium
CTTTGCGGCAACCCGTCAAGATGTGCCAGTGGCCGCCGGCAGCCTCGGTGAGCGTGTCGAAGTCGTAGTGCGGCTTGCCTTTTTCGCCGCCGGCCAGATGCGCGGCGGCCAACTGACGCGACAGCCGCCGGTAGCCCTCGGGCCCACGGGCGAGCACCAGCAGGTGTGGTCCGGGGGGATCGGGGTCCTCGGTGCGGGCCGAGCTGGACCAGCCGTCGCCGCCTTCGCGGCTCCGGCCGCCCAGCGAGAGTTCCGCGCCGAACACCGTGCGCATGTCAAGTTCCTTTGCGGCCTCCGCGAAGCGCACGACGCCGTAGAGGCCGTCGTGATCGGTCAGCGCGATCGCCCGCAGGTCCAGCCGGACGGCCTCCTCGACGAGTTCTTCGGGGGTGCTGGCGCCGTCGAGGAAGCTGTACGCCGAGTGGGCGTGCAGTTCGGCGTAGGGGGTGGATTCGCCTCGGCGAACGTCGTCGGGCCTCCGGTAAGCGCCCCGCTTGCGAGACCAGGCCGGGCTGTCGCCACCGTCGACGGGTGACTCCAGAGGCATGCCCGCGCGGCGGGGCTTACTGTTGAGCACCCGTTCGATTTCGCCCCAGCTGGGTCCGGTGAACCAGCCCATCGCCCTACTATATCGAACATGCGTTCGATATAGTAGGGCGATGACTATCGCTACTCACCGCGTCTATATACACAGCGCATCAACCAAAGGAGATAGGAGATATCGATGACCCGGGAGCAGCCCAGGACAATCGCGCAGGCACTGCCCCCAGTCGTGGACCAGCAGAGCTGGCGCAGCGCGCTTGACGAGCTGCGCCGGCGGGAGAAGGCCGCGACCCGTGAGCTCGACGCGATCGCCGCGCAGCGCCGTCGCCTCCCGATGGTCGAGATGCCCGACTACACGCTGATCGGCGAGAACGGCCCCATCCGGCTTGTCGACGTGTTCGATGGACGCTCGCAGCTGATCGTTTACCACCACATGTGGGAAAACGGAGCGGAGTGGCAGTGCGGCGGGTGCACCGGCTTCACCTCCCAGTTCACCCGGCTGGAATTCCTGGACAACTACGACGCCCGCTTCGTGATCGTGACCAACGGGCCGATCAAGGAGGCCTTGGCCTACCGCGACAAGGTCGGCAACAAGATGGCCTGGTACTCGTCGTCAGACAGCCCGTTCGCCGCCGACGTCGATGCGCCACCGGGTGGAGGATTCGGGGTCAACGTGTTCCTGCGCAACGGCGACCTCGTGTACCGCACCTGGCACACCAACGGCCGCGGCACCGAACAACTCGGCTATTCGTTCGGGCTCCTCGACATCCTGCCGTGGGGCCGGCAGGAGGACTGGCTCGACTCACCCGAGGGCTGGCCGTCGAGGCCGACATACTCGGGCTGGCTGGATTCACCCGGCATCGCACGGTTCTACGGACGAGAATCCAACGCGTGAGCACCGATGAGCGCTGGGTCGCGACCCGGACGATCGCCGCGACACCGTCCGAGATCTTCGCGGTCCTTTCCGACCCGTCGCGGCATAAGGACACCGAGCCGGGCGACTGGGTACGCGACGCGATTGACACCGAGCCGATCACCGGCACCGGTCAGATCTTCGCGGTGAACATGTTCCTCGAACGGATCGGCGGGCCCTACGTCATCCACAACCTGGTCACGGTATTCGAGCAGGACCGGGCGATCGCGTGGGCTCCGGGGCGACTCGACGACGCGGGCCGCCACCGACCCGGCGGCTGGACCTGGCGATACGACCTGGTGCCGAATGGAGTGGGCACCGTGGTCACCCTCACCTACGACTGGAGCGCGACACCGCAGAAGTTTCGTGACGAGGTCGGCAACCCGCCGCCCTTCGAAGCGCAGTTCCTCGACGACTCGCTCGCCGCGCTCGACCGGGCCGTCACCCGCTAGGCGTACTCGGCGACGCCGTCCTCGAGTACCAGTCGGGCATCGGATCCGTCCGGATTGGACGCCTCCGTGCGAAACACCGCCTGCCCGGGCTCGGTGCGCCACACCGACGTGGTCAGGGTGTCACCGGGGAATACCACGGCGGTGAATCGCGCGTCGACTGACCTGATCCGAGACGCGTCACCCCCGCCCAGCTCGGCGACCAGCACCCGGCCGGCGACACCGTATGTGCACAGCCCGTGCAGGATCGGTTTCGGGAATCCCGCCATCTGCCTGGCGAACCACGGATCGCTGTGCAGCGGGTTTCGGTCGCCGGAGAGCCGATAGATCAACGCCTGGTCCTCGCGCGTCGGCAGCGCAACATGCGCATCAGGCTCACGATCCGGAATCTGCGGTGCCGCGGGCCGCTGTCCCGGCTGCCCGCCGAAGCCGCCTTCCTTGCGGATGACCAAGGTCGTCACGGTTTCCGCGACGAGTTCGGAGGTATCGGGGTCGGTCCCCCGCCCGCGCAGCACGACCACCGCGTTCTTGCCTTCACCCTTGTCTTGCAGGTCGGCGACGTCGGAGACCACAGTCAACTTGCCCGCCGGCGGCAGCGGCGCGAACAGCCGGATCTGTTGCGATCCGTGCAGCAACATGCCGAAATTGAACGTTCCGATCTTGCCGATCGCACCGAACGCCGGGCATGCGATCACCGCGTAGGTCGGCAGCACCTGCTGGGGGATGTCGTGACTGTTCTCGGTGGTGAATGCCAGATCGTCGAGACCCGCGCCCACCCCGAGCGCATAGAGCATGGTGTCACGATCGGTCCATTCGACCAGGTGCGGCTTCGTGGTTGCGCCAATAGCGTTCGGGTCGATCGGCATAACGCCAGCCTCTCACGCCACGAGCACACCAGGATTCGTGGCCCTGAGTCCGCGACCGTCAGGCCGCACCGGCCGTACCCGACGACTGCGTCACACGGCATTGACCTTCACCGAGAGCCAGACGACGATGGCCCGCATGCGCTATGTCGTTACCGGCGGTACCGGGTTTATCGGCCGCCGGGTGGTATCGAAGCTCCTGCACGCCCGACCCGAAGCCGACATTGGCGTACTTGTCCGGCGGACCTCGCTCGCCCGCTTCGAACGCCTCGCGGCTGACTGGGGCGACCGGGTGAAACCCGTTGTGGGCGACCTGACGGCACCGCACCTCGGGCTGACCGAGGAAACCCTTGCCGGACTCACCGACGTCGAGCACGTGGTGCACTGCGGCGCGATCTATGACATCACGGCGCCGGAGGCGGCGCAGCACGACGCCAATGTTGGCGGTACCCGCTCGGTGATCGAGGTCGCCCGTCGACTCGACGCGACGTTGCATCATGTGTCGTCGATCGCCGTCGCTGGCGACTTTCGCGGCGAGTACACCGAGGCCGACTTCGACGTCGACCAAAATCTTCCGACCGCCTACCACCGGACCAAGTTCGAGGCCGAACAACTGGTTCGGTCTACCCCCGGTCTGCGCTACCGCGTCTACCGGCCGGGTGCCGTCGTCGGCGATTCGCGCACCGGCGAAATGGACAAGCTCGACGGGCCCTACTATCTGTTCGGGGTATTCGCGAAACTCGCGAAGCTGCCGTCAGTGACCCCCGTCTTTCTGCCAGACACCGGACGCACCAACATCGTTCCTGTCGACTACGTCGTCGATGCCCTGGTCCTGCTGATGCACATCCCGGGTCATGACGGCCAGACGTTTCACCTGACAGCCCGGGAATCGATTGGGCTGCAAGGCATGTACCGTGGCGTCGCGCAGGCCGCGGGATTGCCGCAACTGCGCGGCGGTCTGCCCAAAGAGTTAACAGTACCGGTTTTCCAGCTTCGCGGACGGGCAAAGGCGCTGCGCAACGTCGTCGCCGCACAAGTCGGCATCCCTGCCGAACTGCTCGAGATCGCCGACCTTCCGGCCACGTTCAATGCAGATGCGACTCGAGATGCCTTGCACGGCAGCGGGATCGAAGTTCCTGAATTCGCGTCGTACGCACCGCGCCTGTGGCGGTATTGGGCGGAGCGCCTCGACCCGGACCGGGCCCGTCGCGACGATCCGGCCGGCCCGTTGGTCGGCAGGCACGTGATCATCACGGGCGCGTCCAGCGGCATCGGCCGCGCGTCGGCGATCGCGGTTGCCGAGCGCGGTGCGACCGTGTTCGCGCTGGCCCGCAACGGCGGGGCCCTCGACGACCTCGTCGCAGACATCCGCGAATCTGGCGGCGACGCCTATGCTTTCACCTGCGACATCACCGACACGTCGTCGGTAGAGCACACCGTGAAAGACATTCTCGGCCGGTTCGGCCATGTCGACTACCTCGTCAACAACGCGGGCCGGTCGATCCGGCGGTCGGTCATGAACTCCACCGACCGCCTCCACGACTACGAACGGGTGATGGCGGTCAACTACTTCGGCGCTGTGCGCATGGTGCTTGCGCTGCTGCCGCACTGGCGGGAGCGGCGTTTCGGCCACGTCGTCAACGTCTCCAGCGCAGGCGCGCAGGCCCGCAATCCCAAGTACAGCTCCTACATCCCGAGCAAGGCCGCGCTCGACGCGTTCTCCGATGTCGTCGCGACCGAAACACTCTCAGACCACATCACGTTCACCAATATCCACATGCCTCTCGTGCGCACGCCGATGATCGCACCGTCGCGCCGCCTCAATCCGCAGAGGCCGATCAGCGCCGAACACGCCGCCGCCATGGTGGTGCGCGCGCTTGTCGAAAAGCCGACCCGGATCGACCACCCGTTCGGCACGATCGCGGAGGCGGGCAACTATTTCACTCCGAGGCTTGCGCGCCGGATACTGCATCAGATCTACCTTGGTTATCCCGATTCCCCGGCGGCACGCGGTATAGCGCCCGCCGAGCCGATGTCACCGTCGGAGCCATCGCGGCGACCGAAGCGGCCGGCCCGCGCCGCCCGAAAGGTGAGCATCCCTCGTCCCGTCAAGCGCGCGGTGAGGTTGGTTCCCGGCGTACATTGGTGACACCCGTACATTGGTGCCACTGGGATAGGTTCGCCCGATGAACGTAGTCTTCGCCGACGTCGACACCGGTGTCGACGACGCTGTGGCGCTGGTGTATCTGCTGGCTAGCCAGGAAGTCGAGGTGGTGGGCGTTGCGTCGACCGGCGGCAATGTCACGGCGCGGCAAGTCTGCGTTAATAACCTTGGGTTGCTCGAATTATGTGGTGCGGAAACGATCCCGGTGTCGAAGGGCGCCGATGACCCGCTTTCGTCGTCGTTGCGTACGGCAGAGGACACCCATGGACCGAACGGACTGGGTTACGCGCAACTTCCGCCCACCAATCGCAGCATCACTGACCACGACGCCGCGGAGGCGTGGCTGCGTGCCGCGCACGCGCACCCCGGCGAGTTGATCGGACTCGTGACCGGTCCGCTGACCAATCTGGCACTGGCGCTGCGCGCGGAACCGGCGCTGCCGGAACTGCTGCGGCGACTGGTGATCATGGGTGGCTCGTTCGGGTATCGCGGTAACACCGATCTGGTCGCCGAGTGGAACATCTGCGTCGACCCCGAGGCCGCGGCAGAGGTGCTGGCGGCTTGGTCCGGCAGAGAGAATCTGCCGATCATATTGGGACTTAATCTAACCGAGAAGATCGTGATGTCACCGGCGACCCTCACCCGGCTCTCCGCGGCGGTCGGATGTTCGGCGGTGGAGATGAATGTGCGCGACGCGCGCGG
>JAFAWC010000162.1 GCA_019242135.1 Mycobacteriaceae bacterium
CACCGATCGAGCCGCCCGGTCGCTGTCCGCTCCGAGCCGAATCACCCCGGCAGGGTTGATGGCCCCGGCCGGGTGCCGCCGGACGTCATCACGCCGCGAGGTCGGGAGCCGCCGGGAAGTGCAGCTCCGTCGCGGCGACGTGGTTGAAGTAGTTGGTGAAGAGATTCAACGCCACGTTGGCCACGATCTCGCCGACCTCCCCGTCAGTGTAGCCGGCGCGGCGGAGCTGTTCCACGTCCTCATCGGCCACGACGCCGCGGGGTGCGGTAACGGAATCCGGTCGCTATCCTGTCTTGGTCTTCCAGTAGGCGTCGAACAGGTCGCTGTAATGCAGGCAGCACAGGGCCGCCATCCGCTCCAGCCGCCGCACCTTCCACCGCGCCCCGGTCTGCTTCAGCCGCCGGCCGATGGCCGTCTTGCAGGCCCCCTCGACCATCCCGCTGCCGATCGAGCGGCCCTCGGCCAGCCGCCGCCGGTACGCCGTGTGGCCGACGTGCGGCGTCAGGTAGCCGACCAACCCCGCGACGTCCCCGGTTTCGGCCACCAGCTCCGCCAGCAGGCCCGACGCCCCGGACCCCAGCAGGGTCCGGCGGCGGCTCTCGTACCACGCCTCGGCCGTCGGACCCTCCCCGAGCAGGGCGACTGCCGCGTCATGCAGATGCTCGCTGGCGTGGTAGACATCCAGGACCCCGGCAGCCCCGGGCAGGTTCTTCGCGACCTCGGTCCAGATCCACTTGGCCCCATCGGCCAACACGCTCAGCTCGGTCGTCCGCTTCACCCCCAGCCGCCCCGCCGCGCGGCGCCACTGCGGCCCGAGCGACTCGCTGGCGCGGATCGCCGCCGTCGCGACCCGCGCGTGCGGCGGCGGTATCCGCTGGTCGTCCCAGCCGTCCGGATCGGTGACCGGCTCACCCCGCCGGCGCTTGGCGAAGATCGACAGCCGCACCTCCCGCCAGCCGCCGGTGGTGTTGACGCAGGTCCCGTCGGTCTGGAACTCGACGTCGCCTGTGGCCTCACCGAAGGGCTTGGCCGCCTCGGGGGCGTTGCGCTGCCAGGCCCGCATCAGCCCGCCGTGGCGGTCGCAGGCCGCGCGGACGGTGTTGTCGCAGACGCACAGCCCGGCGAGCTCGCGAAGGTGGCGGGCGCAGCGCTCGAACGACCAGTCGGCCCCGAGGGTGCACAACAGCCGCTGGGCGTGCGGGCTGACCAGGCCGTCGATGCCGAGGCGGTCGTCCAGCGCGTGGGCGTGCCGGCCGCAGGCCCGGCAGGTAAAATAGACGCGGGACAAGGTCACGTCGCCTGCGGCGGTGACGAGCCGCCGCTCGGCCCGGCCGTGATGCCGTCGCCTCCCGCCGCAGGGGCAGTGCCAGCCGCGCCCCCCTTTTTCTCCAGGTCGTGTGCCTGGGCGTTGAGCACGTCCTGGAGCCGGTCGCGGAGGAAGCGCCGGCCGCGGTCGACGGCCGCGTGCTCGACGGCGGCCAAGACGCGGCCGTCGGGGGTGGCGTCGGCCAACTGCTTCAGCTCGCGAATCATGGCCAGCGCTTGCTCCAGCGCGGCGGCCTCCAGTTCATCCTCGGCGTGGAACGTGCGGCGAGACATCGGGCAACCTCCATGGGGATGAGATCGCCCGATTATCCCAACTTACTCAGCCGGACCAGAAACAATTACCGCACCCCGGGCGGAGATCCCGGCACCATCCCGACACCTTGCAACGCCCGAGATCTCGCTTCTTAAATTATTAAGTTGCCATAGAAATTGGAAAAGACAATGACGGATGAATTTGCACAGATGACATGATAAGGGGGCTTGACGTGATGAAGGATAATCCTATTATAACAAAAAGCGACCAGCCTCATTCCCGCGTCCCTTCCCCAGGGTTCGTCGCGCTCCTGCCTCATCGATCTGTCGGTGGGTCGTCAATCCGTCCAATTGAGTTCGAGGGTTTCCATGGCAGCCACTTCGACCAAGTCGTCCTTCTCGGCCAAGAGCGCCAAGTCCGCCCCGACACGTCCTTCGCCGGAGATCCGCCGGGTTGCCGACCTGCTCAAGCAAGTCTCCGACCCGACCCGGTTGCAGGTCTTGATGCTCCTGGGCGAGAAAGAGCGGAACGTCTCCGAGCTCTGCGCCGACCTGGGGACACAAAGCCAGCCGGCGGTGAGCCATCATCTGGCGTTGCTCCGACATGGCCGGTTGATCGAGCCGCGTCGGCAGGGCAAACACAACTTCTACGGCCTGACCGAAGCCGGTCGCGAGCTGGCCCAAGTCGTCAATTCGGTCGTGGGCTGAGCGCCGACGGACCCTGGCAGGTTAAGTTTTCTTAAGGTCGGACGTACGAACGGGTCGCCGCCCTCCCTTCGAGGGGGGCGGCGACCCGTGTTTGTTCCCGGGCGCATCGGGAACAGCCCGACTACCCTGGCAGGGCCCGTTCAGGGCTTGGTCGTGCTCTTGGTGGTGGTCGTCGTGCTCTTCTCCACCTCCGAGGCGGGTTGGATCGTCAGTTGATCGACGACCTGCGTCACGCCCACGGTGTCCGACGCCAGAT
>JAFAWC010000210.1 GCA_019242135.1 Mycobacteriaceae bacterium
TCGCGGTCGATCTCGTGCTGGGCCTCGACGGCCAGCCGCGCACTGGCGAGTTGCTGTTCGGCCCACATCGTTTCGATCGCCGCCCGAACCTCGGCGCGCTTGACGGCGATCGCGGTGTCGGCCTCGACTTCGGCCCGCTCGCGCCTGGCGCGTGCCGCCGCTCCGCGGTCGTGGCTGGTCTCGCCGCCCAGCCAGGTGATGATCAGCGGCAACAGGCTCAGCAGCACGAAGAACCCGATCGTCATCGCCCACAGGACAAGTGCACCGGCGTTCGCCAGCGTGTATTCGTGCATGGCCACCCAGCGCGCGCCGAGGCCGCGGTCCGCATTGGCGATCGCGGTGCGGCGTGCCTGGTCCGCGGTCTGCTCGGCGGTGGCGATCTCGGAATCCAGTGCGGGCGCTTCACGGTCGCGCGTCGCGATGGCGTTGTCGAGTTCGCGCTGGGTGTCGGCGAGAAGTTGGTTCGCCGTGCGGGTTTCGGGTCCCGGGCCGGGGATGCCGGTGATCTGGGTCTGCGGGCAGGCCGGCGTCGGGTTGTACTCACAGCGCGCGACGACCAGCGCCTGGTCGCGGTGGAGGCGGCCCTGGTCCACCGCAGTGCCCAGCGCGGCGCGCGCGGTGCGCATCCCCTCGAGGTTCGCCGACACCTGCGCGACCGCGGGCGTGGAATCCGCGCTGCGGGCCGCCTGTGAGTCGATGCGGTGGTCGATCGACCCGGAGAACAGCACGACCGCGGCGAGCTCGCCGATCACCGCGCCGACGAGAATGGCTACTGCGCCGCGGCCCACGACGGACCATCGGCGCGTCGGTCCGCTCGCCATCGCTCGGGTCACTCCGCCGACCAGCAATCCGGCCAGCAGGGTCAACGGCAGAATCGCCCACGCCGGCCAATCGGTCGATTCGGCGACGGCCAGCGTCGCGACCAGCCAGGCCAGCGCGGCATCGACGAGCACGACCACGCCGGCGATCGTGGCGGTCGATCGCTCGTGACGCTCGCCCAGCTCACGCCACTGCCCGCCGCCGAGCCACGCCAGCAGAGCCGCGGCGCGGGTGGCTGCCGAGGCTGGTCGTGCGCGTGCAGTGCTTTCCATGTTCTCCCCCCTTTCCAGGGGAACTGTGTTCCTCCAGTTCTCCAGCGTGACAGGGCGATACGCGACACACCGAATTCAGGCTCGATGGTGTGGCGGGGTTCACAGTAGCCGGGCCCTCGGCGGAGCCGTGACGTGCGTTGACACCTGTCAAGTACAGTGCAGCCCATGCAGATCCGAGAACACGTTTCCGCCAAGCCCGCGATCATTGTGCATCCCGCGGGCACCGTTGTGACGTTCGCGGAGCTGGAGGCGCGGGCGAACCGGCTGGCACACTATTTCCGCGGCGCAGGGCTGCGTCAGGGCGACACCGTCGCGGTAATCCTGGAGAACGGCGAACACACCCACGCGGTGATGTGGGCCGCGCGACGCAGCGGTCTGTACTACGCGCTGATCAACACCCATCTCACCGCGGCCGAAGCCGCCTACATCGTCGACAACAGCGGTGCCAAGGCCGTGATCGGGTCGCGCACCACCCGCGTGGTGTGCGAGGGCCTCGCCGAACACCTGCCCGGCGGCTTGCCTGATCTGCTGCTGATAGCGGATGCGGACGTGCCCGGGTGGCGGCGCTATCCCGAATGCGTCGCCGACGAGCCCGACAACCCGATCGACGATGAGATCGAGGGCGACCTGCTGCAGTACTCCTCGGGAACAACCGGTCGTCCCAAAGGGATTCGTCGCCCACTGCCCAACGTGCCGCCGGCACAGGCGCCAAACGTGTTGAGCGCGCTGCTGACGGCGATCGGAATGACGTCCGACGCGGTCTACCTCAGCCCGGCGCCGCTGTATCACACCGCACCGTGCCTGTGGTCGATGTCGGCGCTGGCGATGGGCGCGACGGTGGTCGTCATGGAGCGATTCGACGCCGAGCAGGCGCTGGCGGCGATCCAACTCCACCGCGTCACACACGGCCAGTTCGTTCCGGTGATGTTCGTGCGCATGCTGAAACTGCCTGACTCGGTGCGGGATTCGTACGAGCTGTGCAGCCTGCAACGGGTGGTGCACGCCGCCGCGCCATGCCCCGTGCAGATCAAGCAGCAGATGATCGACTGGTGGGGACTTATCGTCGACGAGTACTACTCCTCCTCGGAGGGTGCCGGCATCACCTTCATCACCGCCGACGACTGGCTGCGGCATCCCGGCTCGGTGGGCAAACCCCTGCTGGGACAGCCACATATCCTCGATGAAAACGGCGATGACGTGCCGCGCGGACAGACCGGTCAGATCTACTTCGACATCGGCGCGGCGTCCTTCGAGTATTACGGCGATCCGGAGAAGACGGCGGCATCGCGCGACAAACACGGCTGGGTGACCGTCGGTGACGTCGACTACCTCGACGATGACGGTTACCTCTTCCTCACCGACCGTCGCCACCACATGATCATCTCCGGCGGCGTGAACATCTACCCGCAGGAGGCGGAGAACCTGCTCGTCACCCATCCCAAGGTGCTCGACGCGGCGGTGTTCGGCATCCCCGACGACGAGATGGGCCAGTCCGTCATCGGCGTCGTGCAGACCGTTGTCCCCGCCGACGCGACGGGAGAGTTCGCCGACGAGCTCATCGGGTGGCTGCGGGAACGGTTGGCGCACTACAAGTGTCCGCGCTCGATCTCGTTCGAGGCGCAATTGCCCCGCACCGACACCGGCAAGCTGTACAAGCAGGAGCTGATCGCGAAATACTCAGCCAGATGAGCGGCGGCCCTTACTTCGACGAACTGCGGGTGGGTCAGGTCTTCGACTCGGCACCGTCGATGACGTTGACTGCGGGCGTGGCCGCCGCGCACCAGGCGATCCTGGGCGATCGGCTGCGCTTGCCGCTGGATGCGCACCTGTCGTATGCGGTGACCGGTGCGACGGCCGCGCTGGCACATCCCGGGCTGGTGTGCGACGTCGCGATCGGGCAGTCCACCCTGGCGACTCACCACGTCAAGGCGAATCTGTTCTACCGCGGGCTGGTGTTCCACCGCTTTCCGGTCATCGGTGACAGCCTGTTCACCCGGACCGAAGTGGTTGGGCTGCGGCAGAATTCGGCCAAGCCGGGCCGTGCGCCCACTGGGATGGCGGCGCTGCGGATGACGACGATCGACCAGCTGGGCCAACTGGTGCTCGACTTCTACCGGTGCGCGATGCTGCCCCTGAGTCCGGACGCCGACGCGCAGCGCGGGGTGCACACCGACGACCTGTCAGCGATCGGCGCCGAGTCGGTCACCGTCGTGAAGGCCACCGATGAGTGGGACGCCGACGAGTTCCGGCGACGGGTGCCCGGGCCGCACTTCAACGCGATGTCGGCGGGGTCGGTGCTGTCCAGCAGCGCCGATGTGGTGACCAGCGCGCCGGAGCTGGCCCGGCTCACCTTGAACGTCGCAGCGATCCACCATGATTGGCGAGCCGGCGGGCGGCGGCTGGTATACGGCGGGCACACCATCGGGCTGGCGCTGGCCCAGGCCAGTCGGCTGCTGCCCAGCCTGGTCATGGTGCTGAGCTGGCAGTCCTGCGATCACACCGGACCGGTGCACGAGGGCGACACGCTGGCCAGCGAGTTGCATATCGAGGCGGCCGAACCGCGGCCCCGCGGCGGCGGCATTCTGCGGTTGCGCTCCGTGGTCAGCGCGGTCGGTGGGGAGGCCGGTGCGCCCGACCGGCCAGTGCTGGACTGGCGGTTTTCGGCCCTGCAGTTCTGAAGCGGTTCTGAGGCGAGATCGCGAGCATGGTGGCTGGGTGGGTCAGAGCGCGAGCGCGGTGCGCAGTGCCGCGCATTGGCTGTCGAAGAACTCGCGCGCTACCGACGCCTTGGCGTGGACGCGGTCGAAGCCGTGGAACGCGCCCTCGACGACCTCCAGGTGGCACGGCACCCCGGCGCTTCGCAGGGCCTCGGCGTAG
>JAFAWC010000289.1 GCA_019242135.1 Mycobacteriaceae bacterium
CCAGGTCGTGCTCGTCCTTGACGAATTCTCCTGTCGCGAAATCAGTTCCACCGAACAGCACGCGGTAGATATCCTCGTGGCGCCACATCACGCCCTTCGGAAAGCCGGTGGTGCCGCCGGTGTAGAGTAGGTAGATGGCGTCGGCGCTGCGCTCGCCGAAATCGCGCTCGGGTGAGCCCTCGGCGAGGGCGGTGTAGAACTCGACGCCGCCGTAGCCGCGGAATATTTCGTCGCTTCCGTCGGTGCCATCATTGACAACCAGAACCGTTTTCACGTTCGGGGTGTCGGGCAACACGTTGGCGACGCGATCGGAGTACTGGCGCTCGTGCACCAGTGCGACCATGTCCGAGTTGTCGAACAGGTAACGCAGCTCGCCCTCGACGTAGCGGAAGTTGACGTTCACCAGAATGGCGCCCGCCTTGATGATGCCGAGCATCGCGATCACGATCTCGATGCGGTTGCGGCAGTACAGGCCGACCTTGTCACCTTTCTTGACGCCGTGGTCCATCAGGTAGTGCGCGAGTCGATTGGCTTTCTCTTCGAGTTGGCCATAGGTGATCTGCTCGTCGCCGCAGATCAGGGCGACGCGGTCGGGGACGGCATCGATGGCGTGCTCGGCAAGATCAGCGATGTTGAGGGCCACGGACCCCAAATTAGAACGTGTTACAGTTTTTGACAAGTCTGGCCTGGGCTGACAGGTCCGCGGGAAAGGGAGCCGTCCGTGAGCGAGTCCGATTCGAACGCCGATGCCCTCATTGAGCAGCGCGGACACACCCTGATCCTGACGCTGAACCGGCCCGAGGCGCGCAATGCGCTCAGCACCGAGATGCTCTCGATCATGGTCGAGGCGTGGGACCGAGTCGACAACGATCCGGAGATCCGGACCTGCATTCTGACGGGCGCCGGCGGCTACTTCTGTGCGGGCATGGACCTCAAGGCGGCGACCGCGCGGCCGCCGGGTGACTCGTTCAAGGACGGCAGCTACGACCCGTCGCGTATCGACGCTCTGCTGAAGGGCCGTCGGCTGACCAAGCCGCTGATCGCCGCCGTCGAAGGGCCCGCGATCGCGGGCGGTACCGAGATCCTGCAGGCCACCGATGTCCGGGTGGCCGGCGAGAGCGCGAAATTCGGTGTGTCCGAGGCCAAATGGAGCCTGTACCCGATGGGCGGCTCGGCGGTTCGGCTGCCTCGGCAGATTCCTTACACGGTCGCGGCCGACATCCTGCTGACCGGGCGCCACATCACCGCCGCCGAGGCGCTCGCGATCGGCTTGATCGGCTACGTCGTCCCCGACGGCCAGGCGCTCGCGAAGGCGCTGGAGATCGCCGAAACCATCAACAAGAACGGCCCGCTGGCCGTGCAGGCGATCCTGAAGTCGATTCGCGAGACCGAGGGCATGGCCGAGAACGAGGCGTTCAAGATCGACACGCAGCTCGGCATCCAAGTGTTCTTGTCCGAGGACGCGAAGGAAGGTCCCCGGGCGTTCGCCGAGAAGCGTGCCCCGCAGTTCAAGATGCGGTAGGTGTCGGTGCCCGTCGGCAGTATCTGGCCATGGCGGAACTCTGCTTGCCTTTCCTTGCAAGCGCGGCTCGGGCATCCGGCCGGGTCACGCCGTACGCGCTGCGCAGCGGCAGATTCATCGCGATCTATCCCGACGTCTACCTGGCCGCCGGCACAGAGATCACGGCCGTCGTCAGGGCCCGTGCGGCCTCGCTGTGGTCAGGGGACGGCGTGATCGCCGGGCGGTCGGCTGCGGCGCTGCATGGCGCGAAGTGGGTCGATGCACGCATGCCCGCGGAGGTGCTGGCGAGTAATCGTCGACCGCCCGGCGGTATCCGGACGTGGTCGGATCGCTTTTCTGATGACGAGACGGAGGTGATCGCAGGAGTGCGGGTGACGACACCGGCACGCACGGCGCTGGACATCGCCTGCCGGTACCCCATCGGCAAGGCGGTCGCCGCCATCGACGCATTGGCCCGCGCGACGAAGTTGGAGATCGCCGATGTCGAGCTGCTCGCCCGGCGGTACCCGGGCCGGCGAGGGATCCGGAAGGCACGCGCTGTCTTGGAGCTCGTCGACGCCGGCGCCGAGTCGCCGCGCGAGAGCTGGCTGCGACTACTCCTGATTCGCGAGGGCTTTCCGAGACCGCGCACCCAGATTCCCGTCTACGACGAATTCGGCCAGCTCGTCGCCGTTCTCGACATGGGCTGGGAGGACATCAAGGTGGCCGCAGAATACGACGGGGACCATCATCGGACGAGCCGCCGCCGTTTCAATAACGACATCCGGCGCGTGGAGACGGTAACCGAGCTCGGCTGGATCCTTGTCCGGGTGACGGTCGAGGACACCGAGGGCGGGATCATCTGGCGGATTCGGGCTGCTTTCGCGCGCCGAGCGTGCGCGTAGCGCGAAAAATTATTGAGTATTTCGCCATGTGCGCACGTTCGGCGCTCTAGGACGCGAGCGCCTTGGTCGGACTGAACTCGACCGGCATCGCCTCCAGGCCGCTGACGAAGTTGGCGCGCCGCAGCGGCAGCCGGTCGGTCGACGCCAGCCGCAGATCCGGTAAGCGCTGCAACAGCCGGCCCTGCATCAGCGTGAGCTCCAGCCGCGCCAGCTGGTTGCCCAGGCAGAAGTGGGTACCGAAGCCGAAGGCCACGTGGTTGTTGGGGTACCGGTCGATGTCGAAGTGCTCGGGGTCGTCGAACACGTTCTCGTCGAAGTTGGCGGACTCGAACAGCAGCATGATCTTCTCGCCCTGCTTGAGCTGGGCGCCGTGGAAGTCGGTGTCTGCGGTCAGCATCCGACACATGTTCTTCACCGGGGAGGTCCAGCGCAGCATCTCCTCGACGGCGTTGGGCAGCAACGCCGGGTCGCCGACGAGCCGCTCATGCTGATCGGGGTGGCGAAGTAATTGCTCGGTGCCACCGGACAGGGTGTGCCGGGTGGTCTCGTCGCCACCGATCAGGATCAGCAGCGTCTCCATGACGATCTCGTCGTCGCTGAGGCGCTCGCCGTCGACCTCGGAATGGATCAGGACGCTTACCAGGTCGTCGGTCGGCTGCTGGCGGCGGCGCGCAATCGTGTCACGGGTGAAGTCGTTATACGCGGCGAACGCATCCATCGTCACCTGAAAATCGTCCTGTGACACATGCGAACTCAAGAACGTCACCAGATCGTCGGACCACTTCAAGAACATCTCGCGCTGCTCGGGACGTACGCCCAGCATGTCGCCGATGACCGCCATCGGCAGCGGCGCGGCGAGGTCGCGCACGAAGTCGCACTCGCCGCGTTCGCACACCGCGTCGATCAGCGTGTCACACAGCTGGGCGATCGACTCCTCCTTGTCCTTCACGCGTTTGCGGGTGAAGCCCGCGTTGACGAGCTTGCGCCGCAACAGATGTGCGGGGTCGTCCATGTCGATCATCATGGCCATCGCCGGTTGATCGGGGCGGATCCCACCGGCGTTGGAGAACACCTCGGGCTGCCGCTCGGCCTCGATCACCGCCTGGTAGGTGGCCGCGGCGGCCAGCCCGTTGCGATCCCGGAAGACCGGCTCGTGCGCGCGCATCCAGCGGTAGGCCGCGTGGGAGTCACCGGCGAAGAAGTTGCCGTCGGTCAGGTCGATGTCGGGCTTCGGTTCCGTCACGAGGGGGTCCTTTCAGGGCACGATCTGTGCGTCGTCGAACGACATCTCGACGTTGGTTGCCGACATCGAGACCAGAGCGCGCTTGGGCAGGCCAAGCGAGGCGAGGTCCTTCGCGTAAGGGTGATCACCGAGGCGCAGGCGGACGCCGCCTGGCCGGTAACGCATGCCGGTGGCCGCCATTCGAAACGAAGTCGCCCGGGTTACGCCGTCGAGGTGGGAGTACGTGCGCAAGACCTGTTCGCGGGAGGTGATCGCGGACGGGGCCGGCAGCCCGGGACGAAACTCCATGGCCGCCACCAACTGACCGTCGACGCTGAGGTCGAAGCCGAACTGATTGCCGTCGCGGACCACGAAGTCGGCCATCACCTTCGGGAAGCCCCAGATCGTCCGTCCCGCTTCCAGGGTGAACGGCTGATCGACCGGCATGAGATGGACGAAGGCGCCGGCCGATCGCAATGCGCGAGGCCCGTGCGCATCGGATCCCGGCGGATTGACCATCACGCAGGTGCCGAATTCGAGGTACGGGCCCAAGTCGCCGTCGAGATAGCGCATCAGCTGCACCATCACGACCGCGCGGCCGGGCAGATAGCGGCAGACCTGAAGACCGCTGTAGTCGATCATCCGCTGGGCGGCGTCGGCGTCCACCGAGAACATCGCGTTGTGTTGATTCGCCTTACGGACCCTGACCGGCATGGTGAGCACGGTGCCGGCGATGGTGTGCTGGGAGACGGGCATGGCGCTCACTTTAGAACGTGTTCTAATTTGCCGACAAGCGACCGCTAGACGAGCGCCGCCAGCTCGCGGATCTGGTCGGCATCGCGGCCGGTGACCACCATCATCGTGACGCCTGCCGCCGCCCAGACAGCGACCTGCTTACGCACGTAGTCGACGTCGCCGACGATCGCAGCGTCGTCGACGAGTTCGTCGGGGATGATCTTGGCAGCCTCGTCCTTGCGCTGACTGCGGAACAGCGCCGTCACGTCGTCGACGACCTCGCCGTAACCCATCCGGCGGTAGACATCGGCGTGGAAGTTGGTGTCCTCAGACCCCATTCCGCCCATGTAGAGGGCGAGGTAGGGCTTCATTGCGGCGAAAGTTGCTTCGCGGTCGTCGGTAATGACGATGGTGGCGGTGGCGCAGATCTCGAAGTCCTCGCGGCTGCGGCGGGCGCCGGGGCGCGCGAACCCTTCGTCGAGCCATTCGTTGTAGGTGTCGGCCATCCGCGGGGTGTAGAAGATCGGCAGCCACCCGTCGCAGATCTCGGCGGCCAGCGCCACGTTCTTCGGACCCTCGGCGCCCAGCATGATCGGTATGTCCGCGCGCAGCGGATGGGTGATCGGCTTCAGTGACTTGCCGAGACCGGTGGTCCCTTCGCCGGTCAGCGGCAGCGGATAGTGCGGACCCGCGCTGGTGACAGGCGCGCCCCGCGCCCAGACCTGGCGCACGATGTCGACGTACTCGCGGGTCCGGGCGAGCGGCTTCGGGAACTTCTGGCCGTACCAGCCCTCAACAACCTGCGGGCCCGACACGCCAAGGCCGAGGATGTGCCGGCCGCCCGACAGGTGGTCGAGTGTCAGTGACGCCATCGCACACGCGGTCGGTGTCCGCGCGGAGAGCTGCACCACCGACGTGCCCAGCCGCATGCGCCGAGTGGCCGATCCCCACCAGGCCAACGGCGTGAACGCATCCGATCCCCACGCCTCGGCGGTGAACACGGTGTCGAAGCCCGCGTCTTCGGCGGCGGCGACCAGTTCGGGAGCGTTCGTCGGTGGCTGTGCGCCCCAGTACCCCAGTTGCAAGCCGAGCTTCATCACAGCCTCCTGACTCCTGCCGGCCGCGTTCTTGCGACACTTGTTAGAACCTGTTCTACTCGATGCGTGACCGTCAGCGAAAGTAGTCCGGCCTCGATTGACACCTCTGAACCGCCCCTTTCAGCGCCGCTGAAACTCTCCTTTGACTACACCCGTTCGGTCGGGCCTGTGCTCGGCCAGTTCTTCTCGGCGCTGCGACAGCGGGGCGTCGTCGGGGTGCGCGGATCGGACGGCCGCGTGCATGTGCCACCGGCCGAGTACGACCCCGTCACCTACGAACCGCTGCGCGAGATCGTACCCGTGGCCAGCGTCGGGACGGTGGTGTCGTGGACCTGGCAGCCCTCGCCGTTGGAGGGGCAGCCGCTCGACCGGCCGTTCGCGTGGGCGCTGATCAGACTCGACGGCGCCGACACCGCGTTGCTGCACGCGGTGGACGCCGGCTCGGCGGATGCAATCGGCACTGGGACGCGCGTGCACGTGCACTGGGCCGACAAACCAGTCGGCGCGATCACCGACATCGCGTACTTCGCGCTCGGTGATCAGCAGGAGCCGGTGTCGCAGACCGCCGACGATCGCGATCCGGTCACCATGGTTGTGGTCCCGACCAGCATCGAAATCCAGCACAGCGCCTCCCGCGAGGAAAGCGCCTACCTGCGCGCGCTCGCGAAGGGCAGGCTCATCGGGGCACGGACCGGCAAGGGAGGCAAGGTGTATTTCCCGCCGCACGGCGCCGATCCGGCCACCGGGTTGGGAACCACGGAGTTCGTCGAGCTACCGGACAAGGGCACCGTGACGACGTTCGCGATCATCAACATCCCCTTCGCAGGCCAGCGGATCGCCCCGCCGTACGTCGCGGCCTATGTGTTGCTCGACGGCGCCGACATCCCGTTCCTGCATCTGGTCACCGAGATCGACGCGGACCAGGTGCGGATGGGCATGCGCGTGGAGGCGGTGTGGAAGCCGCGCGAGGAATGGGGACCGGGCATCGACAACATCGACCACTTCCGGCCCACCGGCGAGCCGGACGCCGAATACGACACCTACAAGCACCACCTGTAAGGGACCTGATGACTTCACGAGACATCGCCGTCGTCGGCTTCGCGCACGCCCCGCATGTGCGCCGCACCGACGGCACCACTAACGGCGTCGAGATGCTGATGCCGTGCTTCGCGCAGCTGTACTCGGATCTGGGGATCAGCAAGGCCGACATCGGCTTCTGGTGCTCGGGTTCGTCGGATTACCTTGCCGGACGCGCGTTTTCATTCATTTCGGCGATCGACTCGATCGGTGCGGTGCCGCCGATCAACGAATCGCACGTGGAGATGGACGCGGCGTGGGCACTATATGAGGCGTACATCAAGGTGCTGACCGGCGAGGTTGAGACCGCACTCGTGTACGGCTTCGGCAAGTCCTCGGCGGGCATTTTGCGCCGGGTGCTCGCGCTGCAAACCGATCCCTACACCGTCGCTCCCCTGTGGCCGGACTCGGTGTCGATCGCCGGACTGCAGGCCCGCCTCGGGCTGGAGGCGGGCACGTGGACGCCCGAGTCGATGGCGCAGGTGGCGCTGGACTCATTCGCCGCGGCCGACCGGGTGGACTCGGAGAAACCGGCGAAGAGCATCGACGAGTTGTTGTCGCGGCCCTTCTTCGCCGATCCATTGCGCCGCCACGACATCGCACCGATCACCGACGGTGCCGCCGCGATCGTGCTGGCCGCCGGGGACCGCGCCCGCGAGCTGTGCCCAAACCCGGCGTGGATCACCGGCTTCGAGCACCGCATCGAGACACCGGTGCTCGGCGCGCGCGACCTGACTGTGTCACCGTCGACCGCGGCCGCGGCGCAGGCGGCCACCGGTGGTGACGTCGCGTCGATCGAGGTCGCCGAGATCTACGCGCCGTTCACCCATCAGCAGCTGATCCTGACCGAAGCAATCGGCCTGCCGTCGTCGACGAAGCTCAACCCGTCGGGCGGCACCCTGGCGGCCAACCCGATGTTCTGTGCAGGCTTGGAGCGCATCGGCTTTGCGGCGCAACATATCTTCGATGGCTCCGCAGGACGAGTGCTCGCGCATGCGACCAGCGGACCG
>JAFAWC010000192.1 GCA_019242135.1 Mycobacteriaceae bacterium
GGCGAGGAGGGCAAGCCGGTGTTCATCGTGTACCGCTTCGAGGAGGTCCAGCAGATGCTGCGGGACAACGAGACCTTCTCGTCGGGGATCATCATCGCCGCGTTCGGCGACGTGCTCGGCGAGCACGTGATGCTCGGAATGGACGAACCCGAACACGGTCGGCACCGGTCTTTGGTGTCAAAGGCGTTCTCCCAGAAGGCGTTGGCGCGCTGGGAGGACGAACTGGTCGGCCGCGTCGGCAATGAGCTGATCGACGGGTTCGTCGGCCGGGGCCGGGCGGATCTGGTCAAGGAGTTCACGTTTCCCTATCCCACCCAGATCATCGCCGGCCTGCTCGGCCTGCCGCGTGAGGACTATCCGCAGTTTCAGCGGTGGTCGATCTCGCTGCTGTCCTTCACCGTCAATCCGGAGCGCGGTCGGGTAGCTTCGCAGGCGCTCGCCGAGTATTTCGCGCCGATCCTCGCCGCCCGGCGCGAAGATCCCCGTGACGACCTCATCAGCGGGCTCGCCGAAGCCGAGATCGACGGCGAGCGTCTGTCCGACGAGGAGATCTTCTCCTTTCTGCGGCTGCTGCTGCCCGCCGGTGTCGAAACGACCTACCGCTCACTGGGAAACATGCTGTTCGGACTGCTGTCGAACCCCGATCAGCTCGACGCGGTCCGCGCCGATCGGTCCCTGCTTCCGCAGGCCATCGAGGAGGCGGTGCGGTGGGAGCCGCCGCTGCTGACGATCACTCGGGTCGCGACCCGCGACACCGAACTGGCCGGGGTGCCGATCCCGGCGGGCTCGTCGGTGATGCCGATGCTGGGTGCGGCCAACCGGCAGGATGAACGCTTCGCGGATCCCGACAGGTTCGACATCTTCCGGCAGGCCAGGGCGCACATCGGATTCGGGTACGGCGTGCACGTGTGTCTGGGCATGCACCTTGCCCGACTCGAGATGCGGGTCGCGCTCAACCTGCTCTTCGACCGTCTTCCGAACCTGCGGTTGGATCCCGACGGCGGCGATCCGCACATCCGCGGGCAGGTCTTCCGCTCGCCGACATCGCTGCCCGTGCTGTTCGACGCGACGGCGCAGTGACCGAACTACGCTTCGACGGCCACGTCGTTGCCATCACCGGAGCGGGGCGCGGAGTCGGTCGGAGCCACGCTTTGCATCTGGCCGCCAAGGGTGCTCGCGTCGTCGTCGCCGACTACGGCGTGGACATCGACGGCGCCGGGTCATCGGCCCTGCCGGCCGAAGATGTGGTGCGCGAGATCAAAGAGACGGGCGCCGACGCAGTGGCATGCTACGCCGATGTCACCGAAAGCCGCTCTGCCACTTCGATCGTCGAAACCGCGCTGGACACGTTCGGCCGCATCGACGCGGTGATCAACAACGCCGGTATCCACGATCCCGGCGGCTTCGACGAGCTGTCGATCGCGCAGTACCGCGCGATGCTCGATGTCCATTTCTTCGGCGCCTTGTTCGTCACCCGGGCCGCGTGGCCGCACTTCGTCAAGGCCGGGTGCGGCCGCGTCGTCAACACCGTGTCGGAGGCGATGCTCGGCGGCATCCCCGGACTGAGCAGCTACGGCGCCGCGAAAGGGGCGGTGTTCGGGCTGACCCGCAACCTGGCGACCGAGGGCGCCCCGCACGCCATCTGCGTCAATGCCATTGCGCCGCGCGCATATACCCGCATGTCCGCGTCGCATTCCAAGGCGCTGGCGCAGTATCTGGACATGCCCGAAGAGGTGATGGACCAGATCAACGCCAGCATGCCGCCCAAACTGTGCGCGCCCGCCGCCGCCTTCCTGGCGCACGAATCCTGCCCGCTTAACGGCGAAGTCCTGCAGGTCGGGATGGGCGGAGTGTCGAGGATCGCGGTGGTGCACACACCGGGCATCACCAAATCGCCTCTCACCGCCGAAGACATCGCCGACAACATCGACGCGATCATGGACGCACGCGACGCGCGGGTCACCGACACCGTTTCGATCGAACAGCACTAGCAGCCACGAGCAGCCAAAAAGGAGCACTGTGACTGACTTCGAATCCGTCGACTACTTCACCGACCAGACGCTGATCCCCGATCCGTATCCCTACTTCGACCACCTGCGCGCGACGTGCCCGGTGTTGCCTGACGGCGCTCCCGGTGTGGTGGCCGTGAGCGGCCACCAGGAAGCGCTTGCCGTCTATAAGGACAGCGCGTTTTCCGCCTGTGTGTCGGTGGCGGGACCGTTTTCGGGTCTGCCGTTCGAGCCGGCCGGCGACGACGTCGGCGCGCTGATCGAGCAGCACCGTTCGCAGATCCCGATGAGCGAGCACATCGTCACCCAGGACCCGCCCGAACACACCCGGACACGGGGCCTGCTCAGCCGCCTGCTGACGCCCAAGCGGCTCAGCGAGAACGAAGACTTCATGTGGCGGTTGGCCGATCAGCAGCTCGACACATTCGTCTCGCGCGGCAAGTGCGAGTTCCTCGACGACTATGCGAGACCGTTCACCGGCTTGGTCATCGTCGATCTGCTCGGCATCCCCGCCGCCGATCACGACGAGTTCACCGCCGTGTTCTCCGATCAGGTCGTCGGCGCCGTCGACGACGACACGGTGAGCCGCACCCACAATCCGCTGGAGTGGCTCGACGAAAAGTTCTCCGCCTACATCGCCGACCGCCGCCGGGAGCCGCGCGCCGATGTGCTGACCGAACTGGCCCAGGCGAAATACCCCGACGGGTCGACTCCGGAGATCATCGACGTCGTGCGGCTCGCCACCTTCGTCTTCGCCGCCGGACAAGAGACCACCACCAAGCTGCTCAGCGCCGCGATGCAGGTGCTCGGCGAGCGGCCCGACCTGCAACAGCTGCTGCGCGATGACCGCAGTCGCATCCCCGCCTTCATCGAAGAAACGCTGCGGATGGAAAGCCCGGTGAAGTCTCACTTTCGCCTGGCCCGCACCTCGACCACCCTAGGCGACTTTCCGGTGTCCGCCGGCGCCACCGTGATGCTGCTGCCCGGAGCCAGCAACCGGGATTCGCGGAAGTTCGACGATCCCAACGAGTTTCGCATCGACCGGCCCAACGTGCGCGAGCACGTGGCATTCGGGCGCGGCAACCACTCATGTCCGGGTGCACCGCTGGCCCGGGCGGAGGGACGCATCTCGCTGAACCGGATCCTCGACCGGATGGGCGACATCACGATTGACGAGGGAGTGCACGGGCCCCCCGCGCAGCGCCGCTACACCTACGAGCCCACCTGGCAGATGCGCGGGCTGACCGAACTGCACCTGCAATTCAACTCGGTCCAGTGACGATGTCGATCACCGACGAAGCAGGTCGCGGCTGGGACCCCGATGTGACGCGCCAGCTCATCACCGCCGCCGCGCCCGTCGCCCAGCGCTGGTTTCGCACCGAAGTTCGCGGGCTGGAGCGCTTTCCGTCAACCGGTGGTGCGCTCGTCGTCTCCAATCATTCTGGGGGCATGTTCACCCCCGACGTCCTTATTTTGGCGTCCGGTCTGTACCGCCATTTTGGGTACGACCGGCCGGTGTACACCCTCGGCCACGATGCCCTCTTCGCCGGACCGCTGGGCCGTTGGATGCGCGGCATCGGACTCATCCCGGCGAGCCCGGAAAACGCCGTGACAGCGTTGCGGTCCGGCGGTGTGGTGCTCACGTTCCCCGGCGGCGTGTACGACGCGTACCGCCCGACGATGAGCGCAAACGTAATTGATTTCAAGGGCCGCACCGGATACGTCAGGACCGCGCTCGACGCTGGTGTGCCGATCGTTCCGAGTGTCTCTATCGGCGGGCAGCAAAGCCAGTTCTTCGTGACCAGAGGCACCTGGTTGGCGAAGCGGTTGGGCCTCAGGCGTTTCCGATCAGACATCCTGCCGGTCACGGTGGGCTTCCCGTTCGGCGTCAGCGTCATCGTTCCGCCGAATTTTCCGTTGCCGACCAGGATCGTCACTCAAATGTCAGCGCCCGTCGATGTTGGCTCCCAATTCGGCGAGCACCCCGACCTCGGTGCCGTCGACGCGCATGTCCGTTCGGTGATGCAGGCCGCGCTCGATGAGTTGGCGCGCGAGCGGCGCTTCCCCGTACTCGGGTGATGGCCCATCAGGGGCGGCGATGACGACGACCTCTGCAGGCGGTGACGGCACCGGTCTTCCCGTCATTCCCGTGCCACGCCCCCCGGCCTGCCCGTTGCAACCCGCCGCCGAGTTCGCGCAATGGCGCAAGGCAGAACGGTTGCCGCAGGTGATCTGGCGGGGCCAGAAGACCTGGGTGATCAGCCGCTACGACGACATCAGGGCCGCTCTGGTCGACCCGCGTCTGAGCGCCGACACCATCCCCGACACCGGACCCAGACGCTGGCGCTGGCCGCCACCTTGGCAGACTGTGCCCATGGCACAGATAACGTTGCGTGGAAATCCGATCAACACCGTCGGCGAGCTCCCGGCCGTCGGGTCGTCGGCCCCGGCCTTCACCCTGACCGGCACCGACCTCGGAGCGGTCAGCAGCGAGCAGTTCCGCGGTAAGCCCGTGGTGCTGAACATCTTTCCGTCCGTCGATACCCCGGTGTGCGCGACCAGCGTGCGGACCTTCAACGAACGCGCAGCCGGCGGTGGACTTTCCGTGCTGTGCGTATCGAAAGATCTGCCGTTCGCGCAGGCCCGGTTCTGCGGCGCGGAAGGGATCGAGAACGTCACGACGGCATCGGCGTTCCGCGACAGCTTCGGCGAAGACTACGGCATCACGATCACCGACGGTCCGATGGCGGGATTGCTTGCCCGCGCCATCGTGGTGATCGGCGCCGACGGCAACGTCGCATACACCGAACTGGTGCCCGAAATCGCCCAAGAGCCGAACTACGATGCGGCGCTGGCCAGCTCGTCGGCATAGCACCGCCGCGACTGTGCGTTGAGCGACGCGACACGCCGAAAACGCGTCGCTGAGTTCACACCGGCCGCGCCCCCGCCGCCCACGGCCCCCCGTACAGCAACAACTACCCTTTCGTGGCCTCGACGAAGTAGCTCCGCGGCACACCCGTGACATGCAACGGAACCGCTGGGTATGCCCATCGCTGCCACCGGGTTCCGGGCTCTGCCGGGTCGGTGAGCGCCGCGGTCCACCCCCGGTGTTCGACGAGCGCAGCGGGCGTGTCGGTGCCGAACGTCCATGGCGCGCCGAGCCGCCGCATGAACTCCAGTGTGGGCCGCAGGAAGGGTGCCTCCAGCAGTGTCTGTCCTACGACGTCATACAACACCACCGAACCCGGGGCCGACAGCGCGTCGATGCGCGCGAACAGGCGGTCGACCGCCGACGCGTCGAGGTACTGCAGCAGCCCCTCGATCAGCCACACCGTCCTCGTCGACGCGGTGAACCCCTGCCTCTGCAGCAGTTTCGGCCAATCTTCGGTCAGGTCGGTGCCGACCGCCACGCGCTGGCAGCGGGGTTGCTCACCGGCGAGTCGCTCCGCTTTTGCCGCGATCACCTGCGGTTGGTCGACCTCGTAGACAATGGTGCCCGCTCGCCAGGGCAGTCGGTACGCGCGGGCGTCCATCCCGGCGGCGAGGATCACCACCTGGGAGATGCCGGCGGCGTTGACCGAAAGCAGCGCCTCGTCCCAGAACCGTGTCCGGACGATGATCTGCGCCGAGGGCTGTCCGGTCGCTGCCACCGCGTCGGCCAGCAGCTGTCGGCCCTCGGTGCCGGCCAGTCGCTCAGCGAACGGGTCGGTGAAGATCGGGTCGTCGCGTGCGGATTCTTCGGCGCGCACCGCCGCCACGAGAAATCCGGTCGCCGCTACTGCCTGTCCGGTGTTGTCCACAACGCAATGATGCCGAACTCGCCTCATTTCACCCACGTTGGTCGACCGGCGGTGACACGATACCCAGGTGACCGACGCCGGGGACATCGGGTGGGCCGAGGCGATGCCGTGACACCTCCTGGCGGTGTGTTGCCGAGAGCAGCCCGACGCCCTCGGAATTGCTGGACCGAGCGACGTAGAATACGCCGATGCCGTTAGCTGAAGGTGCGGTGTTCGCGGGCTACACAGTCCTGCGCGAACTGGGTGCTGGCGGGATGGGTGAGGTCTACCTCGTCCAGCACCCGAGGTTGCCGCGGCACGAAGCCCTCAAGGTGCTGCCGGCAGAGCTGACGCTCGACCACGAGTACCGGGACCGGTTTGACCGTGAAGCCGCCATCGTCGCGACTCTGTGGAACCCGAACATCGTGGCGGTGCACGATCGGGGCGAGTACGAGGGCCAGCTGTGGATAACGATGGACTACGTCGACGGCACCGACGCCGGCCGCCTCCTGCAAAACTCTCCCCATGGCTTGCCACCGGACGAGGTCGCGCAGATCGTGACCGGGGTTGCCGACGCCCTGGACTATGCGCACGAGAACGGGATGTTGCACCGGGATGTCAAGCCCGCCAACATCTTGCTGTCGCAGTCGCACCTGGGGACACGCGCGCTGTTGGCCGACTTCGGGATCGCGCGTCGAGTCGACGATCCCGGAACCCTCACCGCCACCAACATGACGGTGGGCACGGTCGCCTACGCAGCGCCGGAGCAGCTGATGGGCGAGGTTCTCGACGGCCGCGCCGACCAGTACGCGTTGGCAGCCACCGCTTTTCATTTGTTGACCGGTGGACCCCCGTTTCAGCACTCCAACGCCAACGTGGTCATCAGCAAGCACCTGACCGCCCCGCCGCCGGCGATCGACGATCGCCTACCGGAGCTGTCGGCACTCGGACCGGTGTTCCGCAAGGCGCTCGCCAAGTCCGCCGACGACCGCTACGAGAGCTGCGGTGACTTCGCCGAAGCGCTGGCGCGACAGCTCGACGTCTGCGCCCGCGATCTCGGTGCGGCCGAGCCGACGGTGTCCTCGAAGGTCAGCAGACCGGCGCGGCGACCGTGGAAACGAAAAGTCCGATGGCCGGTCGTCGCAGCCGCGATCGTAGCGATGTGGCTCGTGGTGCTCTCTGCGGTCGCGGTGGTCGCGATCTGGCGCCGCCACCATCCAGCACCTCAGGCGTCTGCGACCGGCTCTTCGGCCGTACCGGTGGTCGTCCTTGGTGCAGACTGCGCGACGCTGGGCGCCGCGGGGGTGACGACAAACGGTGCCGAGGCCTACTGCGCAAAGATGCAATCGACGAATCAGCACGTCTGGTCGCTGTACAGCGTCCAGGAAGATCGCGACGACGTGCCCTCCGGGATGGCCCCGTCACCCACGGCGCTCCCTGGCCCCACCGACACTGTCTACCCCACCGGACTCGAACAGCGAGTCGAGATATGCGTGCAGGAGACAGGCGATACGCGCCAGAACTGCGCGACGAAGATCTCCCAGCAACACTGACCCCAAGGTCATCCGCGTGAGGCGGGTCTTGGCGTCTATTTGTTGTTGATGCCGTTGAGGGCGTTCTTGTTGTTGCCCAGTGCCGCGGCGAACTGGTCGTTGGTAGGGAAGCCGCCGCCGAACACGGGGGTGCCGAACGCGAAGGCGTTGCTTCCGTTGCCGATCGTGATCGCGGTGTTGTTTCCGATGCTCTTCTGATCGCCGCCGATCGACCAGGCAGCACTGCCGTTCCCGATCGACAGTGCCCTGTTGAACGTGCCCTGGGCGGTCGCGGACGTCGGCTCGTTTGGGCTTGGCAGCACGGCTGCGGCCCCGTCACCGGGGATCTTCGCGCCGAACCCGTTGTTCGGGCCGGGGTTGCCGAGCGCGAAGGCTGTGTTCCCGGTGCCTTCCGCAGTCGAGATGGCAGAGGTGCCTGCCGAGACCGCGATGTTGAGGGTGCCCTGGGCGAAGGCCTCAGAGTTGGTGCCGAATGCGAGCGCGGCGTTGAGGTTGCCCAAGTCTGCCACCGCCGTCGAGTTGTCCCCGACGGCGATCGCGCCGTTGAACAGTCCCTCGGCCGTCGACTCTGTCTTGTTGCCCACGCCGACCGCGAAGCTGGTGGCGGTGCTGGTGCAGCCGTTGCCGTTGCCGACGCCGCTGATGGACGCGCAGGTCCCATTAGCCGTGCCGGAGCCGGCGAGGGTCGCAGCCGCCAAGCTTGACGCCAGTGCGCCCAGCAGCAGCCCGCCCCGCCCCTTCTGCTCTGTGATTGCCGTGTGACGGCTCATCGGATGCCTTGCCTGGAAACGATCGTTGATGGACGTTCAAACGGTATTCACAGCCGATCCAAAGTGGACCGAGAACGGCGAAATTGTCGCCACCAAACCGGTTTCTACAATCTGTGCTTATGACCCTGCTCGCGCGGCCCGATCGCTGCGTGGCTCCGCTCACGTGGGTGTCATGAGCACCGCCCGCGCCGTTGCCGCGGCGGTCACATTCGTGTGGCTGGGCATGGTGGTCGCGATCTCGTTCATCGAGACGCCGTTGAAGTTCCGCGCTCCGGGGGTGTCCCTGACGATCGGGCTGGGCATTGGCCGGCTGGTGTTTCGTGCCCTCAACACGGCGGAGGCCGTGCTGGCGGTGGTGCTGCTGATCGCCGGCTTGATCGACCCGCCGCCGCTGACCGTCGGCATCGCCGTCGGCGTCGCCGTGGTGGCGCTCATAGCGCAGTTGGCCGTGGTGCGCCCGCTACTGTCCCGCCGCTCGGATGCCGTCCTCGTCGGCGCGGGAGCGCCGGGCTCGGATGGTCCGTCGCGGCGGTCACATGCCCACTACGGCTACGTTGCATTGGAAGTGGTCAAAGTTGTCGCGCTCATCGTCGGCGGCAGCGCACTGCTCG
>JAFAWC010000504.1 GCA_019242135.1 Mycobacteriaceae bacterium
CGAGCCGATCGCGGTCGACGGTCACCTCGACGTCCCCCTCGACGACGGCAGTAGCTTTGGCGTGGACATCGAGCGGGCGCACATGGAGGAGGACACCGGCAAACTCACGCATCTGGGCAGCGACACCGGCCGCATCGAGGGCGCGACGATGTCGTTGCTGGACTTCAACAGGGCCGGTGTGCCCCTGATCGAGATCGTCACCAAGCCGATCGTCGGCGCGGGCGCCCGGGCACCCGAGGTCGCCCGGGCATATGTGACGGCACTGCGAGACCTGCTGCGCGCGTTGGGGGTTTCCGATGTGCGGATGGACCAGGGCTCGATGCGCTGTGACGCCAACGTGTCGCCGATGCCAATCGGAGCAACTGAGTTCGGGACGCGCACCGAGACGAAGAACGTCAACTCGCTGCGCAGCGTCGAGGTGGCGGTGAACTACGAGATGCGACGGCAGGGCGCTGTGTTGGCGTCGGGTGGCCGAGTGCATCAGGAAACCCGGCACTTTCACGAGGACGGCTACACGTCGCCGGGCCGCAGCAAGGAATCGGCCGAGGACTACCGCTATTTCCCCGAACCCGACCTCGAGCCGGTCGCGCCGCGTGCCGAGCTGGTGCAGCAGCTGCGGGGCACGCTGCCAGAGCTGCCGTGGTTGCGGCGCAAGCGGATCCAAGCCGAGTGGGGCGTCTCCGATGAGGTGATGCGCGACCTGGTCAACGCCGGTGCGGTGGAACTGGTGGCCGCCACGGTCGAACACGGCGCGGCCAGCGAGGCGGCCCGGGCGTGGTGGGGAAACTTCTTGGTGCAGAAGGCCAACGAGGCGGCCGTCGACCTCGACGGGTTACCGATCACGCCCGCGCAGGTCGCTGAGGTCGTCACGCTGGTCGATGACGGGAAACTGTCCAACAAGCTGGCGCGGCTGGTCGTGGAGGGCGTGCTGGCCGGCGAGGGAGAGCCCGCGCAGGTGATGGCCGCGCGCGGGCTGGAACTCGTGCGCGACGATTCGGCGCTGCAGGCTGCGGTCAACGACGCGCTGGCAGCCAATCCCGACGTCGCGGAGAAGATTCGCGGGGGAAAGGTGCAGGCCGCGGGCGCGATCGTGGGGGCGGTGATGAAGGCCACCAAGGGCCAGGCCGACGCCGCACGCGTTCGGGAACTGGTCCTCGCGGCCTGCAGTTAGGCGCGCGTTCACTCAGGTCTGATCGTCCTTGGGCCGCGGGAAGCCGCCGCCGGTCTTGAACAGCGGGAACACCACGTCGTCGAGCTTCATCGCATCGCCGGACGTCTTGTTCACCGTCGCGCCCCAGATGTTCCCATCGGGTGAGACCGCCAGCGCCCACGCATGCCCGTGCTCGTCTTGGCGGACCACCTCGGGTTCACCTGTGACCGAGCCGGAGTCCGGAGCCATCCGCACCGCGACCGTCTGCTTGGTGTTGACCAGGTTCACCATGATCGTGCCCGCCAGCGCGGCGCAGCCGGCCACGCCGGGCTTGTCCGGCCATGTCCACACGGTGGACGTCTTGGAGTCGGCGGTGATGCGCTGCAGGCGATCCACAGTGGGTGTGCGGTCGGTGATGTAGAGCGTGTTGTCGGTGGGATCGATGCACAGGCCGCCGCCCGAGCCGAGGTTGGACATCGCGGTGGTGATCGGCGCCGGGTTGACGGTGGTGGGTTGCTCGATCCGGATCACCTTGCCCGCCAGTGAGTTCGGGTCGGCGGCCAGGCCCGGATTCCCGGTGTCACCGGTGAGGACCACGAGCGTGGTCGGACTGGTAAAGATCAGCGCGCCCCGGTTGCCGGTCGCGCCCTTCGGGATTCCGGTGAGGATGTCTTTGGGGACGTCGCCGTCGGCGATGCGGATCACGCGGTTATCGGTCGGCGTGCTGATGTATGCGTACATCAGCCGGTCCTGCTGGTAGGTCGGCGACAACACGATGTCCATCAGCCCGCCGTCACCCGAGGCGTCCACCGGAATGACGACCTTGACCTTCGGCTCGGCGTTGACCGACACCTGCTTGACCGCGCCGGTGGTCCGCTCGGCCACCAGTGCCGACTTGCTGTCGGGTCCCATGACCAGGCCGCTCGTGCTCTCCAGGCAGCCCTGCATCACACCCGGCGCCGGGCACTCCTTCGGGAACGGGTTATCGGGCAGCGGCGGAGGTGGCGGCGGCGTCGTCGTCGACGGCGGCGCGAATTTGGGCTCGGTGGTAAACGGTGCGGATGCCGCGTCATTGAACCGGGCGCAACCACTGGCCACCATCGTGGCCGCAAGCAGCGCCGACACCGCCACCCGCACCGGTCCGCGCACCCGCATGCCCGCCAGGTTACGGATAATCGGGTCGGCGCCGCCACGCGGACACTCGGGACCGTCGATCGGGCTGTCGCACGGGTTTCCGCTGGGGCAACAGAGGCCCGCGTTGGCCTCGGACCGGTAAAGGTGCGGTGACGGCCCGGCACAAATCCGCGATTCGGGGGTTACTTACGCTTACGCTGGCACAATGCACCCGCATGACTCGCGCACCTGGCAGCGGCCCGCATCGGCCCGTCTGGTGGACCCGGAGGATGATCTGCCGTCCGCGACCTACGGCGGTGACTACGAAACCACACGGATTCCGCACTCCGACGCCGGCGACCCGATGTCGACACCGACCGGCCTGGAGTTGCTCGCCGACCCCGAGCCGCTGCCGTACGTCGACCCGGCCATCTCGGGTCGTCATGCCCCGGTGGCACCGGACACCGACACCCGCGAGCCCGTCGACGAGCGGGTTGCCGCCGCCGGCAAGCGCGGCACCCAAGACCTGGGCCTTTTGCTGCTGCGCGGGGCGGTCGGGGCCCTGCTCGTCGCGCACGGTCTGCAGAAAGCATTCGGCCTGTGGGGCGGCCAAGGACTCGACTCGCTCAGGAACTCGTTGTCCGACATCGGCTATCAGCACGCCGATGTGCTGACCTACGTGGCCGCCGGCACCGAGATGGCCGCGGGTGTGCTGTTGGTGCTGGGATTGTTCACGCCGCTGGCGGCCGCGGCGGCGCTGGCGTATCTGATCAACGGTCTGGCCGCGACCGTCGCGGGCGGCCACGACGTCGGCAATGTCGGGTTCTTTCTCCGCGACAACGTCGAATGCCAGGTCCTGCTGACGGTCGCCGTGATGGCGATCATTCTGGTCGGCCCCGGCCGCTACGGCTTCGACGCGAGTCGGGGCTGGGCGCGCAGGCCGTTTCTGGGCTCATTCGCCGCGCTGCTGCTTGGCATCGGCGTCGGGGTCGGCGCCTGGATGCTGCTGAACGGCAGCAATCCGCTCGGTTAAGGTGCGACCGATCCATACGGGTTCGGCACCCGCCCGCCACTGACCTGGGCCAACAGCGGCAGCGTCGCGAACGTTACCGCCGGTAGCCGCAACTGTCCGCCCGCCGTCAGCTCGGCGCGCGCCCATGACCCTTTGACGAACCGCAGGCCCTTGACGTCGCCCCAGTCCACCGTGCGGCTGCCCACCAGGAAACGTGCGGTGACCGTCTGCGCGTCGGCCACCGTGCGCAGCCGCACGATCGTTACCGACGCGATGACCGGAAGCACCAGCAGCGGAGCGGTCCACGGCACCGCCAGCACCACCGCCAGCAGGCCGAGCGCGCCGAACGCAGACGCGAGGTGCGCAGTCGGCGAAATACGCAGCACGACCGGTGCGGCATCCGCGGGTGGGCGGCGCGCTTGGCGCTCGTCGCTGCTCATCGAACCATCATCGCACCGCGGGGCTGGGGACCGAGTGTGCGTGTGCTGCGTTGAGTGTGCTCGGCGGCCCAAATTTGACCTTTGACCAG
>JAFAWC010000541.1 GCA_019242135.1 Mycobacteriaceae bacterium
AGTCTCTGGGCGGGCGGCTCGGCAGCCGCCGGCGAAAAGAGTTGGGAAGTGTTCTGCATCCTGGGCGTATTTCCGGCCCGGATGGTGGCGGCGTACGGCTTCATCAAGCTGAAGCGCTGGGGATACCGGTGGATGATCATAACCAGCTGGGCCTATGTCATGCTCTGGCTCGGCTACATCGTCAACATGGTCGTGAACTTCCCGGCACGCTTTGGGGCCAGTGTCTTCGGCGTCACCGGCTGGTGGGTGTTCGACATCTGGTACATGACACCGTTTTTGACATTGCCCTGGCTCTACGCACTCGACAGGCGGCGCTGGAACCGGTTTTGAAGGTCCGAGCACGATCAGGAGCTTTACAATCGAGCAGGCGTTAGCCGCCCCAACTACGGCTAGCGGCGACGCCTGTCGTCAGACAGGGTGCAGAGTCCTTGGACCGTTGGTTGCCCCTATTAGGTCCACTTCATGAGGCCCAGCGCTTCATCTGTCCTTCCGGTAGTTTCTTGGTCGGTGGTCGGGCGTACGACTCGCCCTCGCGCACCCGCCGCCAAGGAACGCGTCAGGGCCGTTGCCATTTCGTCGGATATTCGGATATGAGGGCACGACTCAGTTACCGGGTAGTGCCGAGCTTCACAAGAAGTCGGGATTAGCGTCGAGCACGCGCGCGTTGACCCGACGGAAGACAGATAAGGGTGCAAATGAAATTCGGGATATCGACGTTCGTCAACGACAACAGCATCGACACGGTATCGCTGGCGCGTGCGGTCGAGGAGCGGGGTTTCGCCTCACTGGTAATCGCTGAGCACACGCATATTCCGGCGAGTCGGGAGTCTGCCTATCCGTTAGGTGGCGAGCTGCCGTCGATCTACTACCGAACGCTGGATCCGTTCGTGACGTTAGCCGCGGCGGCAGCCGTGACCTCGACCATCGAGTTGTTCACCGGGATCGCACTGCTGATTCAGCGCGATCCGATCATCACGGCGAAGGAGGCCGCCAGCATCGACCTGATCTCCGGCGGCCGGTTCGTGTTCGGCGTGGGCGCCGGCTGGAACATAGAGGAGTTGCGCGATCACGGTACGGACCCGAAGACGCGTGGCGCACTGCTCGATGAACGCATCGAGGCCATCAAGGCGTTGTGGACGACCGAACCCGCTGAATACCACGGCAAGTACGTCGACTTCGAATCGTCCTACAGTCGTCCGAAGCCGGTCCAGCAACCGCACCCGCCCATCTTCATCGGCGGCGACTCCGATGCCACCGTCAAGCGGGTGATTCGCCATGATGCGGGCTGGATATCGAACCCGCTCCCGGTGAAGAGACTGACCCAACGCATCGATCAGATGCGTGAGGGCAGCGGTCGCAAGGTCCCGTTGGCGATGTTCGGCACGCCGGTCGACCCCGAATATTGGCGCGCCGCCGATGGACTCGGTTTCGATCAACTGGCGCTCCTGTTGCCGACCAAGCCCCTGGATGAGTCGCTCCGACTGCTCGACGAATACGCCGCACGGGTCGACCAGCACCGCGGCTAAGGTCGCGGCCACCACAGCACTCCATGCCTTCATGTTTGGACTGGCACACCGGAGACACCGTGACCTGCCGCGGTGCCTGAGGCGACGACAGTCACAAAAAGTCGATATGTGGGACGATGCCTTCCGATGAAGAGTCCCGCCGGCGCCGTGAGAGAGGACGACGGATTCATGATCAAGGGCCAGGGCATCTCACTACCCGCAAATACTGCGAGGATGGCAATCGCGGGCGTGATCATCGCCTTCGGTGCACTGGCAGCAGCCGAGCCGGCTGCGGCGGATCCGAACGCTCCTAATCCGGCTCCCGGCCAACCAGCAGTCGAGCCAGCGGATGCACAGGTGAGTCCGCCCCCGCCCACCCCCAACGGCCCCCCGCCGGTGCCGGAGATCGCGAACCCCGTTTACGGCCAGGGGCAGGGCCCGCTCGGGGCCCTTCGGGATCTTTGGCACCAGTTCCGCGACGGCCCGATGGCCGCGCCGAACGGGGACTCGGTTGCACCGCCGCCGGGCGCCGGTCCGGCGCCACCGCTGCCGCCCGGATACGTGTCGATCAACGCTCCGGGGTCCGAAACTCCGTCTACGCAGACCGGTCCCAATACGGGGGGGCCGCCGCTGCCGCCTGGCTACTACCCGCTGAATGGACCGCCGCCGCCCGGATACGATTCACCAACCCAGCCCGATCCGGCGGCGCCACCGACCGCGGTGCCGGTTCCACCGACGCCATAGTGCGCCTCGGGCTGGTGGCGACGGCATTTCGCTGACCGACTCTGCGCAAGCATCCGGCTAAGATCGACGCACTTTCAGATGCCATTGCACGGCCGCAACCCCGAGGTACCTGTGAACCTGCCCAAGACACTGGGGCAACTTGGTTTGGCGCTCCTGAGCCTGCCGCTCGCGGTGCCCGCGGCAGCAGACCCTCCAAATTCCCCCGCCGGCCAGTCCGCGCAGTGGATTGTCTTCGGCGCGCCAGAGGCAAACGCGACAGCAGGAACTCTCACCGCCTTCCAGCGGGTCGGTGAGCAATGGAAGGTGGTCCTCGGACCGATGCCTGCCAATGTGGGTGAGCTCGGCGTCGGTGCCCCTGCCGACGGTGTCTACCGCACCCCGGTGGGAACGTTCGCGTTCGACCAAGCCTTCGGTCGACAGCCCAATCCCGGCACCAAGATGCCCTACTTCCAGGCCACCGAGCAGGACTGGTGGGACGAGGACGCGAAGTCACCTACTTACAACACCCACGTGCGTCGATCCGGCAGTCCATCGTCAATCGCGGAAAATCTCTACGACTCGGGCCCCGTCTACGACTACGCCGTCAACATCGCGGTAAACCCGCAGCGGATCCCGGGACGGGTGGCTGGGATTTTTCTCCACGTGACCGATGGCAATCCCACCTGGGGATGTGTGGCCATTGACCGTGACGAGATGCGCTCTGTGCTGAACTGGCTCGACCCTTCCGCGTCTCCGCAAATCACCATCGGCGTCGGAAACCCGTCGCTACTCCCATCCGGGTCGTGACCTGGCGAACACCGCTGGTGCTCTGACCTCGATACCGCTGAGAAACTCATTGACGGTCGTCATTGACGGGTGGCGATGAAAAAGCGTATTGTCCCGGTGTGGCTTCGCAGACATCTACCGCGACGACCGGTTCGCCGATTGTGGGAGCGCGGGAGGCGCAGCGGCTTCAGACGCGGGCGCGTGTCTTCGATGCCGCGGTGGCGGAGATCGGCCGGTCTGGATTAGCCGGCGCGGATGTCGCAGCAATCGCGGCGGCGGCGGGAGTGGCGCGGGGCACGTTCTATTTCCACTTCCCGACCAAGGAACACGTGCTGGTCGAGGTGGAGCGCGCCGAGGAGGCCAGGATCGTGGCCAACTTCGATACCGCGAAGGCAGTGCCCGACGATTTGATGTCGATGCTCACGCTGCTAGTGCGCCAGGTGCTCGCCGCGGAGCAGCGGCTGGGCCCGGTGGTTTT
>JAFAWC010000567.1 GCA_019242135.1 Mycobacteriaceae bacterium
AGGTCCGCGGCGAACAACGCCGACTCCTCGCCACCTTCGCCCGACTTGACCTCAAGAACGATGTCGTCGGCGTCGTGCGGATCGCGTGGCGCCAGCATGTCGGTCAACTGTGTGTCGAGCTCGTCCGTCTGTGTCTCGAGCTCGACGACCTCGGACGCGAAGGATTCGTCGTCGGCCGCCAATTCGCGCGCTGTCGCCAGATCCCCCCGCGCGGCCTCGAGTTTGCGGTACGTCGCGACGATGGGCGCAAGCTGTGCGAACCGGCGTCCCACCTTGCGGGCCGCGGCCTGATCGGAATGCAGCTGAGGGTCGGCAAGGCGTCGCTCGAGTTCGGCGTGCTCGGCGAGCAGCGCGTCGATCGCCGGCGCGTCCGATTGTGCACCGCCGCTCTGCCTCACCCCATGTCACCTCCCTGCAACGGTGCCAGAACGCGAACCGACGCCCGTCTGCGCTCGCGCAACAGATCGGGCGTCGGATAGCTCACTATTTGTCGGCGCCAGCCTTGTCGTCCGAAGCGCCCTTCCTCTTGCCGTAGCGCTTCTCGAAGCGAGCGACACGGCCGCCGCTGTCGAGAATCTTTTGCTTTCCGGTGTAGAAGGGGTGGCACTGAGAGCAGACCTCGACGGCGATGTGTCCGCTCTTCTTGGTGCTGCGGGTGGTGAATGTGTTGCCACAGCCGCAATGCACCGTCGTCTCGACGTAGTCAGGGTGAATACCCGATTTCATGGTGTCCTCTTCGTTTTTGGTCGCCCGGAGCCGGTTGCCCGGATCATCGCTGGGGCGTCGGCGATCGATTATGCCAGCTCAGCCGCCACCAATGCGAAACGCCCAGGGCACTGGCGCTATTCCGGGCGCTCGATCCTTTGTATCGCGGGACACGGCCCGTTTCCCCGTAACAATCGGAATTTCTCCACCGATACAGGCGTGGGGGGTCGTGGGTCGATCTTGGTCGCAACGGTGCGGTGAGTGCGGCCCGGCTTCTCGGCGTAGCGGCCGGTCAGCGGCGCGGCAGTCGTGAAGTTTCGACAAAGGTGCCAGCTTCGGACAGTCGGGGCGATTCGAAGTTCAGGGGTCGCAAAAGGAGGACATGTGAAGCTGAGAATGACAAAAACGGCGCTCGCTGCCGCAACGATCGCGAGCGCGCTGGGCTTCGGCGCCGTTTCGGTGGCCGGCGTGGGCGTGGCAAGCGCAGCCCCCGCAGCGCCCATGCCGATGCAGCCGGGGCAGTGTGGTCGCAACTTCGGCTGCTGGCCGGGACCGAACCGCGTCGACCAGGACTGGAGTGTCGGCAGCGTGAACTGGTGGCGCGGCCGGCCGGACAAATGGTGGGGTGATGGTGACCTTCCGCCGTGGGGCTACTGGGGACAGCCGCCAGCGGTGCAGTGGTCGGGGCCGCCCCCATGGGTGACCCCGCACCCGATCAACTATTGGGGCTACAACGCCACGCCGGTATGGGATGACAACTTCCATGGCTGGGGGATTTGGCTGTTCGGCCTCTGGATCCCGATCGTGGGGATCAGCGGCTACTAAACAGAAGAGGCGGCCGCCTTGCGGGAGGGCAAGGCGGCCGTCGTCTGCGCGGATTAGGAGGCGAATTCCTCGTTCACCGGCCCGGGCGCATTCTTGGACACCTGGACTAGGAATTCGTAGTTGGTCTTCGTCTTGCGCAACTGCGACATCAGCAGGTCGATCGCCTGATGAGAATCAAGCCCGCTTAAGACGCGGCGCAACTTGTGCACGATCGCGAACTCATCGGGCGACAGCAGCAACTCGTCCTTTCGGGTACCCGACGGGTTCACGTCGACAGCAGGGAACACGCGCCGCTCGGCGATCTTGCGGTCGAGCTTGAGCTCAGCGTTACCTGTGCCCTTGAACTCTTCGAAGATCACCGTGTCGCCGGTGGACCCGGTCTCGACCATTGCGGTCGCGACGATCGTCAGCGAGCCACCCTCTTCGATGTTTCGCGCCGCGCCCAGGAAACGCTTGGGTGGATACAGGGCGGTCGAGTCGACACCGCCGGAGAGAATGCGCCCCGAGGCAGGCGACGCGTTGTTGTACGCGCGGCCAAGGCGGGTGATCGAGTCGAGCAGCACGACGACATCCTTGCCCTGCTCGACGAGGCGCTTGGCCCGCTCGATCGCAAGTTCGGCGACCGAGGTGTGGTCCGACGGCGGCCGATCGAAGGTCGACGCGATGACCTCACCCTTCACCGAGCGCTGCATGTCGGTCACCTCTTCGGGACGCTCGTCGACGAGCACCACCATGAGGTGACATTCTTCGTTGTTCTTCGTGATCGCGTTCGCGATGTCCTGCAGGATCGTCGTCTTGCCCGCCTTGGGCGGCGAGACGATCAGGGCACGCTGTCCCTTGCCGATCGGCATGATCAAGTCGATGACGCGGGTGGTCAACCGCTCGGTCGAGGTCTCCAGGCGCAGCCGCTGATTCGGGTAAAGAGGTGTCAGCTTCCCGAAATCCGGACGCTTCTTGGCGTCCTCGACCGACGCCCCGTTGACAGCGTCGATGCGCACCAACGGGTTGAACTTCTGCCTGGGATTCTGATTTCCGCCGTCGCCCTCCCGCGGCAGACGCACCGCGCCGGTGATGTGATCGCCGCGACGCAGCCCGTTCTTGCGGACCATGTTCATCGACACGTAGACGTCGTTCGGGCCGGGCAGGTAGCCGGAGGTGCGGACGAACGCGTAGTTGTCGAGCACGTCCAGGATGCCTGCCACCGGCTGCACCACATCGTCCTCGCGCAGCTCGGCGTCGCCGTTGCCGTCGCCGCCTCGTTCCCGGCGCCGGCGGTCGCGGAACCGGCGCCCCCGCCGGCCTTGCCGGCCGTCGCCCTCGTCGTCGCCGCGGATCTGGCCCCCTTGCTGGTCACCGCCCTGAGCCTGGTCGCCGCCCGGACGGTTCTCCGTCTTGGCGTCCTCGTCGGTCGACTGGTCTGGCTGCTCCGGTGAATCGCCGGACTGGGGCTGGTCCGTCGTGGACGGTGCGCCCGTCCCGCGGGCGGCGCCACGGCGTTCGCGGCCTTGCCGCCGAGGCTCGCCGGGCGCCTCTTTGGGCGCGTCCGCCGCAGCGGCTTTCGCGGATGCGTCGTCGCTGTCGCCGGTCCGGTTGTCGTTGCTTCCCCCGTTGCGCGCATTGCCGATTGGGTCGCCGCGACGTTCACGGATCGCGGCGATCAATTCGTTCTTGCGCATGCCGGACGCGCCTTTGACGCCGACCTCATTGGCCAGCGCGCGCAGCTCCGGGAGCACCATGGTCGACAGCGCGCCGGCGCCGTGAGGTTGTGCCGTCACGTCGGCGGGCGGCGAAGTTGAGTCATCAGGTGTCGCGGTGGTGGGCAGTTCCGGCTCTTCGGCGCCACTACCAGCCGCTATGAGGTCCGTATCGGTCACGGATGTCCTTTCTCTCCCTCGCAGGTCTCGTCATACGAGGGGTTTCTCGCGCGCGCCCTATTCGGCGCGCGCCGTGTCCTATGTCACCGTCGGTGTCGCAACGGCGATCGTGTTGGTTCACAGCTATGAGGCGAACCGTCATCCCCGAGAAGAATTGGTGATCGTCCTACTGTCGGCGCAGGTAGAAGCTGCGATTGCTGGACGGCACCGAGGATAACCCGCTTCCCGACGGGAAGCAAGAAAGCCCACCGGGCCGTGTCGTGGGGCACAGTCATCTGCGTGAGCGCTGCGCCACCATCTCCGAGCTCCACCGGGCAGCCTCCCCGACCGACATCTCGCGAACGGTAAAGCCGCTATCGGCGCCGAACTCGAGGGCCTCGGCGGGCAATTGTGGCCGGGTGGTGAGCGCGATAACCGCTGGCCCAGCCCCGGAAAGCGCCGCCGCAACTCCACAACGCCGCAGCAGCCGCAGATATTCCGCCGACGTGGGCATCGCGCTCGCCCGGTGCGGCTGATGGAGCAGGTCGTCGGTGGCAGCAAGTAACAGATCCGGCCGCTCGGTCAACGCGACGACGAGCAACGCCACCCGGCTGACGTTGAAGCGCGCGTCCTCGTGGCTGATACGGCCCGGCAGCAGTACCCGGGTTGCCGCCGTCAGCGACCGTTGCTCGGGAATCGCGGAGAAAACCCTGATGTCGGGATGCACCCGCAGGGAGACCGCGGAATACGACGTCGCATCGGCGTCGATCTCGGTCCAGGACACCACGGCGCCGCCGAGCACAGCCGCCGACGCGTTGTCGGGATGCCCCTCGAACTCGGATGCCAGCTGGATGAGCTGAGCTCTGCTCAACGGAGTCGAACCGGCCTGAGCCACAATACCGTTGGCGGCGGCGAGCCCACCCACCACAGCCGCAGCCGATGATCCGAGACCGCGCGAATGCGGAATGTCGTTGCGGCAGCGTACCGCCAGTCCGGCAGCCGTCGCTCCGGCTGCCGCGAATCCGCGCTTCACTGCACGCACCACAAGGTGATCGGGCCCGAGCGGAACTTGTCCTGCGCCCTCGCCTTCGACCTCGACGTGAAGTCCGGAATCAATTGTGGTCACAACGATTTCGTCGTAGAGGCTCAGAGCAAGACCGAGGCTGTCGAAGCCCGGACCCAGATTGGCGGCCGAGGCCGCGACCACGGAGCTTGCGGTTATCCCGGCGGGCAGCACGACACTGGATTCTCGGCCCTTCGTCCCAGCAGACATCGCTACACCAGGCCGAGCTTGGCGACGACGGCCACCGGATCCACCGGGATGGCCGACACGCACGGCACATCTTTCAGCGCGGTGTCGGGATCCTTCAGACCGTTGCCGGTGACCGTGCACACCACCGTGGAGCCCCGCGCGACCCAGCCGTCTTCCACCGACTTCATCAGCCCCGCGATGCTGGCCGCCGACGCCGGCTCGACAAACACTCCCTCGGCGCGCGCCACGAGGTGGTAGGCCGCCAAGATCTCCTCGTCCGTGGCCGCCAGAAAGCGCCCGTTGGACTGCTGTTGCGCCTCGACCGCCGGACCCCATGATGCCGGCGAGCCGATCCGGATCGCCGTGGCGATGGTCTCCGGCTGCTTCACGGGTTCGCCCAACACCAGCGGCGCCGCGCCCGCAGCCTGCGTGCCGAGCATCCTGGGCAGCCGGTCGGAATGCCCGTCGCGGTGATATTCGGTGTAGCCACGCCAGTACGCGGTGATGTTGCCCGCGTTGCCGACCGGCAGTGAATGCACGTCCGGCGCGCTGCCGAGCGCGTCGATGATCTCGAATGCGGCGGTCTTCTGTCCCTCGATCCGCACGGGGTTGACCGAGTTCACCAGCGCAACCGCCGGGAAATCGGCGGTGGTCTTGCGGGCCAGCTCGAGGCAGTCGTCGAAATTGCCATCGACCTGAATGATCTTCGCACCGTGCATGACGGCCTGAGCGAGTTTTCCCATCGCGATCTTGCCCTGCGGTACCAGCACCGCACAGGTGATGCCGCCGCGGGCCGCGTATGCGGCCGCCGAAGCCGATGTGTTGCCCGTCGATGCGCATAGCACCGCTTGCTGCCCCCGGGCCAACGCGTCGGTGACCGCCATCGTCATACCGCGGTCCTTAAATGAACCCGTAGGGTTGGCCCCCTCGACCTTGAGATGCACGGTGCACCGTGTCATTTCGGAGAGCTTCGTCGCACGCACCAAAGGCGTGCCGCCCTCGAGAAGCGTCACCGGAGTCCAGTCGTCACCGACCGGCAGACGGTCGCGATAGGCGGCGATCAGCCCCGGCCAGGGATGGTGAACGCGCCCGGCCTTGGTGACGGTCATTCGCTGGCTCCCTCCAACCGCAGCACACTGGCGACGTTCTGCACCACGTCGAGGCCCGCGAGCGCGGCCACAGTGTCGGATAGCGCGGCGTCGGTGGCTTCGTGAGTGACCACGACGACGCGCGCGCCGACACGCTGCCCGCCCTCGTCGACGACGCCCTCTTGGCGCACCTCGGCAATGCTCACCTCACGTTTGGCGAATTCCGCTGCCACCGTCGCCAACACACCGGGCCGGTCGGCGACATACATGCTGACGTAGTAGCGCGTGCTGATCATCCCCATCGGGGAGATCGGCAGCTGGGCGTACTTTGACTCGCGCGGCCCGCGTCCACCCTGCACCCGGTTGCGCGCAGCCATGACCACATCGCCCATCACAGCCGAGGCAGTCGGTGCTCCGCCGGCACCCTGGCCGTAGAACATCAGCCGGCCGGCCGCT
>JAFAWC010000595.1 GCA_019242135.1 Mycobacteriaceae bacterium
GCCAATGTGGTCAGGACCCGAACAACGTAACTTCCATCAGCCGCCGTACGCACGCCTGTGCGTGTGCGCAGTCTCCGGAACCGGCCGAAGAACCACCGTGCGCCAGCCGTCCCACATCCACGACGACGGCCATCGCCGCGTGCACCAGGAACCGCGCGGGCGTCGCGGCGAGCTCCGGTCTCACGGCGGTCAGCAACGCCACCCACGAGTCGATCGTCGAGCGCTGCAGGTTGCGCAGCAGACCCTCGTCGTTGGGTGTCAGGTTGACACGCTCGGTGTAGTAGACGAACGCCAACTCCGGGTTGGCGAAGGCCGTGGCGACATACGCGTCGGTCAGCTGGGTCAACGCTGTTCGCGGCGCAGCGTCCGCACGCAGGATCGCCGACAACTCCCCGGAAATCCGGTCCGCCGCTCGTCGCATCACCGTGGCCAGGATCTCGCCCTTGCCGGAGAAGTAACGGTAAACGCCGGACGCCGGCATGCCCACCGCCGCGGCGATCTGCTCCATCCTGGTTTCCCGATAGCCACGTTCGTTGAATAACACCATGGCCGCGCGCAGCAGCGCCTCGTAGACGCTCGCATCGGAAAACAGTTGCCGTCCAGCCAAATTAGGTACTGGGTCACGCGCGAGACGATCGCACCGCGCTGCAGGCAATTCGGCAGATAGGACCGTGACGCCGACATCGAATAGCAGCGCGCGGATCTGCTGATGTTCCATTCGGACCCGATGGTCGACCACACTGCCGATGACACTGAGCAGTGCGGTGGAGATCATCCACCGCTCCGGCGACGAAAGAGTAGGCCGTATCGCGGTGAGGGGCTTCTGAATCCGGCGATTGACCACCTTCAGCTGGTCGTTCAGGTGTTCTTGGTCACCTGCTCGCAGATAGCGGGCCTGCCACCGATACAGTCCGCCCGAGTCCCGGTTGGCCAGCGTCACCTCGATCAGCGAGTGGACCAGTCGGTGAAGGGCTTCCGTGGCGCACGGCGCATCAGCCGCGCCCGCGGCGTCGACGAGCTGCTGGCCGAGGTTGAGCACCGTGCCCCGGAACAAGTCATACTTGCTCGGATAGTGGCGGTACAGCGCCGCCGCCGAGATGCCGACCCTGGCGGCGATGGCTTCCATGCTCACCGCGTGGTACCCGGACGCGCTGAACGCCTCGGCCGCGGCCCGCTCGACCTGACACTTACGGTCCTTCGGCCGGCGCCGCACCGGCGCCGAGGGCTCAGCGGGAACGGTGGCCACGCCGCAACGGTAACGCCATTTCAGAATCGCCGTAAACATCTCGGCCGAATTGGCTCATGAAAAGGCATAAAACTGCCGTCTTTGGTCAGAATAATTATTAACATAGTACGTGTGCTTGACCTAGTTCGCCGCGTCCTCGACTACCGCATCTCGATTGCAGCGCTGATCGGCATCGCGTTCCTCGTCGGCTTTCCCTATCTGCTCGTTGGAGTGCTCTGGTCCTTCAACCACACCGAGCACCTGCATCAAATGCACGGTGCCGACATGGTCGTGTCCTTTCTCGGACAGATCGTGTCGTGGCCGGTGTTGTTGTTCTCCAACGTCTGCATGGTCTGATCCGAAAGAGAATGCTGTGACAAATCGCGGATGGTTCATTTTGTTCGTGGGCGTCGCACTCGTCGGGCTGGGGCTGGTTGCCTTGCACTTCCCGGTCTACCTGGACGCCTACGACCAGTGGGGCTGGCAGATCACCTGCGGCACCGGATACACCACCAACTTGATGCAGGCCGAAATCGCTAATCAGGCGTTCCCCCAAGCCAACTTCGTCGACCAGTGTCAGAGCGCGCTCGTGGTCCGTCGCTCATGGTCGATCCCCATCGCCGTCGTTGGCTGGCTGATTCTGTCGGGACTGGCCATAACCTTGTGGCGGCACGCGTCACCGGACCGCACCCACGCCGGCGTGTAAGTGGCATCCCTCCCCCGGACGCGCGCAGGACAACGGACCCCCTGAAGCCATTACCGTAAGACCGTGACCGGTCCGCAACTCGAGCGCCGGCTGGGTCTGGTCGACGCCGTGGTCATCGGGTTGGGTTCGATGATCGGCGCGGGAATCTTCGTGGCGTTGACGCCTGCGGCTCAAGCGGCAGGCTCGGGCTTGCTCGCGGGTCTGGCGGTGGCGGCGTTGGTGGCCTACTGCAACGCGACCTCCTCCGCGCGGCTGGCGGCTCGCTACCCGCAGTCCGGCGGGACATATGTGTACGGCCGCGAACGACTCGGCGAGTTCTGGGGCTACCTCGCCGGATGGGGATTCGTCACGGGCAAAACGGCGTCCTGCGCGGCAATGGCACTCACGGTGGGCTACTACGCCTGGCCGGAATTCGCGCATGTGATCGCGGTCGCGACCGTGGTCATCCTCACGGCGGTCAATTACGTCGGCGTGCAACGGTCCGCGCTGGCGACACGGCTGGCGGTGGCCGTCGTGCTGGTGGTGCTCGCCCTTGTCGTGGTGGTGGTCTTCACCTCGGGCGCCTCGGATCTCACGCGCCTGCAGGCCGGCGCACGGCTCGGCGGCGTGCTCCAGTCGGCCGGCATCCTGTTCTTCGCGTTCGCCGGATACGCACGGATCGCGACCCTCGGCGAAGAAGTTCGCGATCCTGCCCACGTCATTCCGCGGGCGATACCGTTGGCGCTTTCCATCACGCTGGTCGTTTATGCCGCGGTCGCCGTCGCGGCGCTGTCAGCCCTGGGAAGCGACGGACTGGCCCGCGCCACCGCGCCGTTGGCCGATGCTGTCGCCGCCGCAGGTGTGCCCGCCTTGACCCCTGTGGTACGGGTCGGCGCCGCGGTGGCGGCAGCGGGATCGCTGCTGGTGTTAATCCTCGGCGTATCGCGCACAACACTCGCGATGGCGCGGGATCGATTTCTGCCCCATGGCCTTTCGGCGGTGCACCGAAGATTCAACATACCGCACCGCGCGGACGTGGCGGTCGGCATCCTGGTCGCGACGGTGGCGGCGGTCAGTGACGTCCGCGGCGCTGTTGGCTTCTCCTCGTTCGCGGTGCTGACGTATTACGCGGTCGCCAACGCCTCGGCGTGGACGCTGGGGCGCCGGCTGATCCCAGCCGCCGGACTGGCTGGCTGCCTGGTGCTGGCATTCGCGCTTCCGGCGACGTCGGTACTGTCCGGAGCGGCGGTGCTGGCGGTCGGCGCGGCGATATACGGCTGGCGTCGACTGCTGATTCGCCGGCGGGAGCTGCGTTGATAGTCCCGTCTCACGAGACTTTCAACACCTGCCGGGTGCGGTCTCCGCGAACAGGCACACCGTTGGGGCCACCGAGGTCTTG
>JAFAWC010000695.1 GCA_019242135.1 Mycobacteriaceae bacterium
AACTGGCTGAATGAATAGAACCGCTCGACGAAAACCTGCAGCCAGTGCCGAATCTCCTTCAGCGAGTAGGACGGCCGTTTGTCGGGGGGGAAGCCGGGTGGCCAGTCGCCGCGCTCCGAGTCACTCCAGGCGTGGAATGCCAGGAACGCGATCTTCGACGGCCGGAACCCGTAGCGCAGCACCTGGAACAGTGAAAAGTCCTGCAGTGAATATGGGCCCACTTTGGCCTCGCTGCTCTGCAGCTGCTCCTCCTCGCCGGTCGGAATCAGCTCGGGCGTGATCTCGGTGTCGAGCACCGACCCCAGCACCTCGCACACGTCACGATCGAACTGACCCGAGGAGATCACCCAGCGAATCAGATGCTGGATCAGCGTCTTGGGCACCCCGGCATTGACGTTGTAGTGCGACATCTGGTCGCCGACGCCATAGGTCGACCAGCCCAACGCCAGCTCCGACAGGTCGCCGGTGCCGAGCACGATGCCACCGCGCTGATTGGCCATGCGGAACAGGTAATCGGTGCGCAATCCGGCCTGAACGTTTTCGAACGTGACGTCATAGACCTCCTCACCACGGCCGAACGGGTGGCCGATCTCCTGCAGCACCAGCTTGGCCGTCGGCCGGATGTCGATCTCCTCGAACGTCACGCCAAGCGCACGCGACAGCCGGATCGCATTCTGTTTCGTCCGCTCGCCGGTGGCGAATCCGGGCAGCGTGAACGCCAGAATGTCACTGCGCGGCCGGCGTTCCCGATCCATCGCACGCGCCGCCACGATCAACGCATGCGTCGAGTCGAGCCCACCCGACACACCGATGACCACCTTCGGGTAGTGCAGCGCCCGAAGCCGCTGCTCCAGCCCGGCCACCTGAATGTTGTAGGCCTCATAGCAATCCTGTTCCAGCCGGGACACATCCGCCGGGACGAACGGGAAGCGCTCGACGCGCCGCCGTAAACCGATGTCGTCGGTCGGCGGGTCGAGCCGAAACTCGATGCGTCGGTAGGGCTCTGCGGCGGCGGCCCGATGACGGCGGTTGTCGTCGAAGGTGCCCATCCGCAGCCGTTCCGAGCGCAGTAGCTCAAGGTCGACGTCGGCGACGGAGCGCTGCGGGCCTTTGGGGAAGCGCTCGCTGTCGGCGAGCAACCGCCCGTTTTCCCAAACCATCGTTTGTCCGTCCCACGCGAGGTCGGTGCTCGACTCACCCTCCCCCGCCGCCGCGTACACGTAGGCGGCCAAACACCGCGCCGACGCCGACCGGGCCAGCAGACACCGGTCTTCGGCTCGCGCGATCGTGATCGGGCTGCCCGACAGATTCGCCAACACCGTCGCGCCGGCCAACGCGGCCTCCGCGCTCGGCGGCACCGGGACGAACATGTCCTCGCACACCTCGACGTGCAGCGTGAAGCCGGGCACATCGGAGGCGGCGAACAGCAGCTCCGGCCCGAACGGCACCGGGGAGCCGCCCAGCCGCAGTTCGCCGCGGATGTCATCGCCGGCAGCGAAGAAGCGCCGCTCATAGAACTCCCGGTAGGTCGGCAGGTACGACTTGGGCACGGCGCCGAGCATCCTGCCGCGGTGCACGACCACCGCCGCGTTGTAGAGGCGGTGGCGGTAGCGCAGCGGCGCGCCGATCACCACCACCGGCATGAGTTCGGCGGACGCGGCGACGATCTCGAGCAGCGCATCCTCGACGGCGTCGAGAAGCGCATCCTGCAGCACGATGTCCTCGATCGAGTACCCCGACAGCGTCAGCTCCGGAAACACCGCGAGCGCGACCGCGTCGTCGTGGCATTCCCGAGCCATCTGCAGCACCGACTCCGCGTTCGCCGCGGGATCTGCGATCGCGGTGCGGATCGTGCAGGCCGCGACGCGGACGAACCCGTGCCGGTAGGCGGAGTAGAAGTCCATGACGCCATTGTCGCCCGCCGGGCGCCGCCGATAACCCCCGACGGGTCAACGACGCGCCGGAAGGGTATCCGCGGCCCATGGGCGAGACGGCCGTGCTGGTCATCGACATGTTGAACACCTACCGGCACCACGACGCGGAGAAACTGTGTCCGCACGTCGAGAAGATCGTCGATCCGCTGGCCCGGCTGGTGTCGGAGGCGAACGCCCGCGACGGCGTCGACCTGATCTACGTCAACGACAACTACGGCGACTTCTCGGCCGACCAGCAGGACCTCGTCCGTTCGGCGCTGGACGGCGAGCGCCCCGACCTTGTCCGGCCGATCGTTCCGCCGCCGGGGCGACTGTTTCTCCAGAAGGTGCGCCACAGCGCGTTCTATTCGACAGCGCTGGAGTACCTGCTCAGACAGCTCGGCACGCAACGGGTGGTGCTCACGGGGCAGGTGACCGAGCAGTGCATCCTCTACACCGCGCTGGACGCCTACGTCCGGCATTTCTCCGTCGTCGTGCCACCCGACGCCGTCGCACCCATCGACGTGGGGCTCGGGGAAGCCGCGCTGGGGATGATGGAGCAGAACATGCACGCCGAGCTCATCGACACCGGCGATATCTTCGCCCGGTAGCCCCGGATTGGTGAACAGTCACCGGCATTTCTCTGGCGAATGTGTCCCGACGTGGTATGACACAAGCGGCGCCGGCCGGTGTAGCGCACGGACAACGACAGGAGGTTGGTGACTTCCTCGCCCCACAGCCGAGCGGGCGGTCATCGTTCGCCGTTCGTGGGCGACAGCGAAATGGCCGCCCGGATGTCGGCGGTCAACTGGGCGGCCACCCCGCTGGGGCCGGTGTCCAAGTGGCCCCCGAGCCTGCGGACCGCGGTCGGGATCTGCCTGAGTTCGCGCTACCCGATGGTGATCTGGTGGGGCCCCGACCTCGCCCTGATCTACAACGACGCCTGGGTGCCGATCCTGGGACCCGACAAGCACCCCGCGCTCGGATGGCCGGGCGCGCAGGTATGGCCGGAGAACTGGCACATCATCGGCGAACAGTTGCGAAGCGTGCTGCAGACCGGCCAGGCCACCTTCTCCGCCGACCAGTACCTGCCGGTCAAACGGTTCGGCTACCTGGAGGAGGCCTACTTCACGTACTCCTACAGCGCCATTCGCGACGAGTTGGGGTTAGTCCGCGGGGTGTTCACCGCGGTGACCGAGACGACGCAGCGCGTGCTCAGCGATCGACGGCTGCGCACACTGCGCAAGCTGGGCGAACGGACGGCGCTGGCCGCGACGGAGGGCGTCGAGGGCGTCTGCGACGCCGCACTGAAGGCACTCGCCGAGAACCGTGCCGACATCCCGTTCGCCGCGATCTACACGCTCAACCCCGGCGACCCGGTGGCGCACCTGGTCAGCTCCATGGGCATGACCGATCCGTCGGTGTTCTCGGCCGCAGTGTACGGATCCACCTCCGGGCTGGTGCTGCGCGACATCGTAAACACCGGCGCCTCAACGGTTTTGGACGCCGTGCCGGCATCTTGGGGGGAAGCGATGGAGACCGGGGCGAACCCGGTCGGCGACGAGCCGCCGACGACGGCCCTGATCCTTCCGGTGCAGACCATCGGACCGGATCTGCCCGCCACCGTGATGGTGGCCGGGGTGACCCCGTACCGCCGGCCCGACGACGACTTCCGCGGCTACCTCGACCTGGCCACCGCGCAGATCAACCGCGCAATCGGTGACGCGCAGGCCTACCAGACCGAGCGTCGCCGCGCCGAAGCGCTCACCCAACTCGACCGGGCCAAAAACGAGTTCTTCGCCAACGTCAGCCACGAGTTCCGCACGCCGCTGACGCTGATCCTCGGCCCCGCCGAGGACAGTCTCACCGACCCCGACGAACCGCTGGCCGACCCGCACCGGGAGCGGCTCGAGGTCATCAGGCGCAACGCCGAGCGCCTGCGGCGGCTGGTCGACGACCTGCTTGACTTCGCGCGCATCGAGGCCGGCAAGCGGCAGCCGGAGAAAGAGCTCATCGACCTGGCCGCCGCGACACGCGAATTGGTGGCCTCGTTCGCGCCTGCTGTCGCCCGCGCGGGCCTTGACCTGCGCAGCGAGATCGAGCCGCTGGCGCGACCGTTTCCCGTCGACGTCGACATGTGGGAGAAGGTCGTCCTGAACCTGCTGTCCAACGCCGTCAAGTACACGCCGCGCGGGCACGTCGAGGTGCAGCTGCGCCAGGACGGCGACGATGTGGCGTTGTCCGTCCGGGACACGGGCGTCGGCATTCCAACAGACGAGCTGCCCCTGGTGTTCGAGCGGTTTCACCGGATCCGGCGGACCGGTCGCGGGCACGAAGGCGCAGGCATCGGCCTCGCACTCGTCGCCGAGCTGGTCCGGCTGCACGACGGCGCCATCGACGTCACCTCGGAGGAGGGCGACGGGAGCACCTTCACCGTCACGCTGCCCTGGCCGGTCTCCGACCCTGCGGGCGCCCCGGTGCGACCCACGCCCGTGCGGTTCGGCCGCCACACCGCATATGTCGACGAGGCGCTGGGCTGGTCGGACGGTGCCGCGTCGGAGCCGGTCGGGTCGGGCCCGGGCGCGTCGGGGCCGGTCGGGTCGGATCGGGCCGCGTCGGATCGGGCCGCGTCGGACCCGGGCGCGTCGGAGCCGGCTGCGGACGCGACCGTGCTTGTCGTCGAGGACAACGCCGACCTGCGGACCCTCATCACCAGAGTGCTCAGCCCGCACTGGCGTGTCCTGCTCGCGGTCGACGGCGCAGACGGCCTCGAAACCGCCGTGGCGCAACGACCCGACCTGGTCTTGACGGATGTGATGATGCCGCGCCTCGACGGGTTCGGGCTCGTCGCGGCGCTGCGAGCGGACCCGCGGACCGCGTCGGTGCCCGTGGTGTTCCTGTCCGCGCGAGCCGGCGAGGAAGCGGCCGTGGGAGGCCTG
>JAFAWC010000004.1 GCA_019242135.1 Mycobacteriaceae bacterium
GTGGCGCTGTTCGTCCTTGACGAGGCGATCGGCTCGAGCGGCTATCTGACGGCCAACAAGGCGGCGTTTCTGTGTGCCGCGCTCAGCGAACTTGACGAGCAGCTGCGTCGCCGTGGCGCCCAACTGGTGGTGCGGCGCGGGCGAGTCGAGGAAGTGCTGGGCGCGTTGGTGTCGCAGCTGTCCGTCGATGAGGTCCACCTGGCCTCTGATGTGAGTGGCTACGCCCGCCGGCGTGAAGTCGCGCTGCGTACCAGGCTGACCCCGTTGGGTTGTGCCCTCCATGTGCATTCGGCCAGTGTCACGGTGCACGAGCCCGGCGAGCTGACACCGCTGGCCGGCGCCGATCATTTCGCGGTGTTCACCCCGTTCTATCGCAAATGGAGCCGTGTCCCGCTGCGGCCGGTCGTGGCCGCGCCGGCGCGGCTGAACACCGTTGCGGTGGTGGGCGAGCCGTTGCCCGATCCCGCTGAGCTGTTCTCGGGTATGCGGTCACCGCAGCTGCGCGTGGGCGGGGAGATGACCGGCCGAGCGCTGGCCGATGACTGGTTGGCGGGCCCGATCGACGAGTATGCCGACCGCCACGACGACCTGGCAGCCGACGCGACCTCACGGCTGTCGCCGTATCTGCATTTCGGTTGCCTCTCTCCGGTGGAATTGGTGACCGCGGCCGGCGCGCGGACAGCGGGGCGGGAAGCGTTTGTGCGCCAGCTGGCGTGGCGCGATTTTCATCACCAAGTGCTGGCGGCCCGTCCCGCGGCGGCCCGCGAGGACTACCGAAGTTACGGGGCGCGCGCACGGCGTGACCGTGACCTGTTCAGCGCCTGGCGCGACGGGCGCACCGGCTATCCGATCGTCGATGCCGGGATGCGCCAGCTGGCGGCTGAGGGGTGGATGCACAACCGGGCCCGGTTGATCACGGCAAGTTTTCTGACCAAGACGCTCGGGCAGGATTGGCGGCTGGGCGCCGATCATTTCATGCAGCTGCTCGTCGACGCCGACGTGGCCAACAACCAACTCAACTGGCAGTGGGTGGCCGGCACCGGCACCGACACGCGCCCGTACCGTGTGCTCAACCCGATGCGGCAAGCCGAACGCTACGACCCGGCCGGCGAATACGTGCGCCGCTGGATCCCTGAGCTGGCGCACCTCGAAGGACCCGCCGTGCACACGCCATGGCAATGTCCCGGCGCGCCTCACTATCCCGCGCGCATCATCGACCACACCGACGCAGTCGGCTCGCGCGGCGGGAACGGCGATGCACCGGCTGACCCGCCACGAAATTTCGCGAACCGCCGCGCCGTCCCCGCACCGCGCACACTGCGATGAGCGCTTGCCCGCTGTCGCGGGCGACGGTCGGGACGCGATGCCGCCGACGGGTCAAGAAACGGACCGCGCCCGGTCTTTCGCGAGCGCGGTGAGGACTTCAGCGATCGTGTCGTGGGCGCTGGTGGCGTTGATGTCACGCCCGAGCGCGGCGGCCGCGCGCCGGTAGCGCGGGGTGGTCAGCACCCGGTCGAGCGCGTCGGCGATGGCGCTTGCACCCGGGCGCACACCGCTGAGCGCTACGCCGGCACCGGTGTAGGCCACCCGGGCCGCGACTTCGGGTTTGTCGGCGCTGTGCGCGGCGACGATCAACGGTATCGAGTGTGAAAGCGCATGGTGCACACCGCCGTAGCCGCCGTTGGTAATCATCACGTCGACGTGGGGGAGCAGCTGCGCATAGGGCAGGTAGTCGGTCACATAGGCGTTGGCAGGTATCGTGCCCGCGATTGTGGTGACCCCGCGGCGCCCGGTGGTCGCCACAACCATCAGGTCGCGGCGATGCGCCAGCGCGTCGAGGGTGGGCCTGAGCAGCTGACCGGTGTCACGGTTGGTCCAGGTGCCCTGTGTGACATGCACAATCGTGGCGTGCCGGCGACCCGACGGCAGCCAGGGGGGCAGGCCACGCCCGGCCCGGCCCGGCCGCGGCAGGACCGGGCCGGTGAACAGCACCGAGCGGGCCAGATCGCGGCGGGGATACTCCAGCCGCGGAACCGTCAGCTGCAACATCCGGTCGGCCAGCAACGGCCAATCCGTCAGGAATACCGGAGCGTGCCGCGCGCCGAGCGCGCCCAGTTGCGCATTGACGCGGGCTGTGATGTCGGCGAAGAGCAGCCGGTGAACCGCCCAGGTCATGTGCCGGTAGTCAAACCCGGCGCGGGGCTGCCAGCCGGTGCCGAACGGTGGCGTGTCGGCGCTGGACAGCGTCAGCGGCCCGACCCCGCAGACCAGCACCGGCGGCCGGGGCCCATCGGTGAGCAGCAGCGGCAGCGCACCGGTGTAGGCGACATCGCAGAGCACCGCGTCGATGTCGCCGCGGTCGAGCTCGCGGCGCAGTGCCCGATACTGCGGGGCCATCGGCGCCACAAACACTGAGTCCATGTCGGCCCGCCCGGCGCGCCACCGGTCCACGAGCGGCGAAAAACCTGGCCCGCGGTGGTGTTTGCACTGCCGCGGGTGCGCTGAGAGCGGCAGCGCGGCGGCGTCGATGCCGTGGTGACGTAGCCGGTCACGGTATCCGGCGCCGGTGAGCAGGCGCACCTGGTGGCCACGGCTGCGCAGGTCGGCGCCTATGCGCAGCAGCGGTGTGACGTGACCGGCCAGCGGGCTGGCGGCCAATAGGTACCGTGCCATCGCTCCCTTCCATGCCGGCGCCAGCACTCTTCACCCATCTCACTCGCGGCTAAACCTGCTGTGCTGCCGACTATTTGACGACCAGAGTGCCGCCACTGGCAGCGCCCAGTAACAACCAGCCGGGCATGGCCCTTAATTGGTAACCCATGTTTACACTATGATCTTAATGGTTAAGATAATGAAGGGTCATACTGGGAGGTCGACTAAAGGAGTCGCGATGAATCGTCGATCAGCAGACCGTCGAGCCGATTGCACCGGTAAGACTGGGCAGGGCTGACGCGATGCGCTGTGTGGTGTTCGGCGCGTCCGGTTACCTGGGCGCCCGGCTGATTCCAGAGCTGCTGACCGCGGGTCACCAGGTGCGGGTCATGGTGCGCCGCCCCGACAAGCTGGATGTGATGGCCTGGCGCGGTCAGGTCGATGTGGTCAGGGGCGACGTTGCTGACCTTGCTGCCGTGACGCGCGCGCTCGACGGCCAGCAGGTGCTCTACTACTTGGTGCACTCGCTGATGCGCTCAGACTTCGTCGAATTCGACGCGAGGGCGGCCTTCACCGTCGCCGACGCGGCGACTCGCTCGTCGCTGTGCCGGATCGTGTACGTCGGCGGCATCGTCGCGCCCGGACAGCCGCTGTCGGATCACCTGGCTTCGCGTGCGGAGGTGGGCTGGCTGCTGCGCTCGGCAGGCGTGCCGACCGTCGAGCTGCGCGCGGCCGCCATCATCGGGGCGGGATCGGCCAGCTTCGAGATGCTGCGTTACCTGACCGAACGCCTACCCATCATGGTCACGCCGCGCTGGCTGTCCACCGCGATCCAGCCGATCGCCGTGCGCGACGTCCTCTACTACCTCACGCGTGCGGCCAGCCTGCCCGCCGACGTCAGCCGCGTGTTCGATATCGGCGGCCCCGATCGGCTCACCTACCTGCAGATGGTGCACCGCTACGCCGCCGCCGCGGGGCTGGCGCGGCGCATCGCGCTGCCGGCTCCGACGCTGAGCCCGTGGCTGTCGTCGCACTGGGTGCACCTCATCACGCCGCTTCCCCGACCGCTGGTGGTGTCGTTGATGGAATCGCTGTACAACGACGTCGTCTGCACCGAGCACGACATCGCCGAGCACATCGCCGACCCGCGCGGCGGCCTGATGCCCTACGACGCCGCCGTCGCCCAGGCATTGGCGCACATCCCCGGCGCGCCCGACGGCGCACCGGCGGCACCGCTGCCCTCCGATCCGCCCTGGTCGGGCGGACCTGTCCGCACCGATGATCGCCAACGCCGGGTGCACGGCGACCCGGCCGTCGCGTGGCGCACCGTTAATGACGCGGCGCTGCGCCTCGGCGGTGGGCCCGCACGGGTGCGGCACACCAGGTCCGAAACCGCGCAGCGCGATGATCCCGACACCGAGCGCACCCTGTGGGTGCGACCGAAACTCCCGCTGCCGGGCCGGCTGTGGTTGCAGATGACCGTGACCGGCGGCGCACCCGGCTCGGCGCTGTACCGCCAGCGCGCGCTGTTTGCGCCGCGCGGGCTTGCCGGGGAGGCGATGTGGAGGCTGTGCGCACCGCTTCGGCGCGCGGTGCTCGACCGTATCGCCGGGCGCATCGCCGCGGCCGCGGAACGGCGGGCCCGCGGGTGGTCGTCCACGTCGGATCCGAATCTGATGCAGATGCGATCGCGACAGCCCAAACCGGTCGGCGGCTAGCCGCACAAGTCATCTCTGCCACGGCGATGTGACAGTCGGCAACTGGTTCGAGAACTTAAACTTCTCGTAGCGCGATCACGGGCGTCAACAGGGTCGTCGACACGTCGCGTCAACGAGGAAGCGGGTCCAGTGGCCGGTCGCAAACAGCCCACACACAGTCGAGCCGAACTGGAAAGGTTGGTGTCGGCGGACATGCGGGCCATCACCGCGCAGTCCGATCGCCTCGGGCGCCACTTCGCCCGCTGCAATAACGTGAGCACCAGCGATTTCCATGCCCTACTGCACATCATGGTCTCTGAAACGGCGGCCGCCCCGATCACCGCCGCCCAGTTGAGCGAGCGGATGGACGTCTCGCCCGCTGCGATCACCTACCTACTGGATCGCATGGTCGCCGCCGGGCATCTGCGCCGCGAACCCGCCCCCGAGGATCGGCGCAAGACGCTGGTGCGCTACACCGAACATGGGATGGCGCTGGGACGCCGGTTTTTTCGCCGCCTCGGAACTTACCTGCGCGCCGAGCTCGCCGACGTGCCCGACCGGGATTTAGCTGCCGCGCATCGCGTCTTTGCCGCCATGATGCAAGCGATGTCGAGCTTTGAAGCCAGACTGACCGACGAGCACGCCCGCGGCAGGCCCTGACGTCGCCGCCGGCTCATACCACCGCTACAACTCGCGTGTGACGGCGAGTATGCGCGCACATGTGTCATCGGCCGCCCTTCGTCACTGCTGAACACAAAATCGTCGGACATGACCTCTCACCTCGCCCGGCCCGGCACGCCCGGCGCACCGGGCCCACGGCGAACCGCCGTCGGCTCGACTCCCTGATGCTTCAGTTTCTGAAGTAATGATAGCGGCCGGCGCGGACGAGCACACCAGACCCCGCCCAACCGACCTGTCACATTCGGCGGCCGCGAATCGTCCTTCACGATTAAAGCGGAAAAGGATCATCATGCATACAGATGCCGATATCGGACAGGCGTGGTCAGCGCACCGCGCGTATCTCATCGACCTCGCCTTCCGCATGCTCGGTGACATCGGGGCGGCCGAGGACGTCGTCCAAGAGGCGTTCTTCCGGTTGGTGCAGACTCCGGTCGGAGCCGTCAATGATGCCCGTGGCTGGCTGATCGTCGTCACCAGCCGGCTCTGCCTGGACCACATCAAGTCGGCGCCGTGGCGCCGCGAACGCCCCGCAGACATGGCGGTACGCGACTATCGCGACGATGCTTCGACCTCCGTGGATCCCGCGGACCGGGTCACCCTCGACGACGAGGTGCGCCTGGCGCTGCTGGTCGTTTTGGAGAGCCTGACACCTGCCGAGAGGGTCGCCTACGTTCTCCACGACGTCTTCCAGCTGCCGTTCGATGTGATCGCCGAGACCGTGGGTCGGCCATCGGCTGCGTGCCGCCAGCTCGCCAGCCGGGCCCGCCGCAAGGTCCGCGAGTCGCGTCAGGCGGCCGCGGCGCCGACGGAACCCGCCGGACATCGCATCGCCACGAGGCGGTTCATCACGGCCTGCGCGAACGGCGACCTCAACGAGCTGCTGGCCGTGCTCGACCCACACGCGTCCGGCGAGGTCGACGCACGGCAGGACATTGTCGTGCGAGGAGCCGATCGGGTGGCCCGTAACCTTGTTCGGTTCTGGGCACGCCCCGGCATCGTCCTGGTCTCCGAACCCTTTAACGATGGTCCGGCGGTGCTTGCGTTCGCAGAGCGCAAACTCATCGGGGTGATCGCCTTGACGATCCACGACGCGCGAATCACCAAGGTCCACGTGCACGTCGATGAGTCGACGCTGATGCCGTTGCGAGCCCAGCTCTTCGCCGCACGCTGACCCAGGGCGTCACACATCGGTTCGCGGACTCGTCCTTATTACCGCCTGACCATGAAAGGGGTTGCCATGAAAACACTTCCGATGATCGACCGGCCGCATTGGCTCCCTGCCTCGGCATGGCCGTGGCCGGCATATGCGCTCGACCACGACACCGGTCGGATCGCCGTCACCGACGTCGGTGACGGGCCGCCGCTGGTTTTCGTCCATGTCGGCTCGTGGAGCTTCGTGTGGCGCGATGTTCTGCTGCGTCTGCAGCGCAGTTTCCGGTGTGTGGCATTGGATGCCCCCGGATCCGGGCTCAGTGACCGGATGGAATCGGCGCCGACCCTTGCTCAGGCCGCCGACGCCGTGACCGCGGTCATCGACGCGCTGCAGCTGCGCGACCTCACATTGGTGGCGCACGACCTGGGCGGTCCCGCCGGATTTCTCGCTGCCGCGCGCCGCGCCGATCGCGTCACCGCGCTGGCCGCCGTCAACTGCTTCGCGTGGAAGCCAAGCGGTGCGCTGTTCCGCGGAATGCTGGCGGCGATGGGCAGTACACCCACCCGCGAGCTCGACGCGGCCATCGGATTTCTCCCGCGGATAACGGCAACGAGTTTCGGCGTCGGACGCCACTGGAGCCGCAGCGAGCGGGCGGTCTTCCGTGCCGGCATCGACTCCTCGGCGCGGCGTGCCTGGCACGGCTACTTCAAAGATGCCCTCGTGGCCGACGAGCTGTACACCGAGGTCGACGCCGCGCTGCGCGGCTCACTGTCGGACCGGCGGCTGCTGACGATCTTCGGCCAGCACAACGATCCGCTGCATTTCCAGCCGAAGTGGAAGGCACTGTTCCCGGGCGCGCACCAGCGCACCGTCCGGCACGGCAACCACTTCCCGATGTGTGACGATCCGGATCTGGTCGCGTC
>JAFAWC010000025.1 GCA_019242135.1 Mycobacteriaceae bacterium
ACGACTGCCCGTTGTCGGGACCGCAGGTGACGTTACTCGTCGGCGCAGCGCTGCTCGCCAGCGGTGCATAAAGAGCCTGGAACAGAGTTCCGGAGGAAGCCGTGGAGTCGTTGGAGGCGATCGTGTTGTTCACGATATTGACGGCCAAGGCATCCAGCAGCGACACGCCACCGCCATCCCAGCCGGCCACGTTGTTGACGATGATGTTGTTGGTCACGTTGACCGAGTTCCATTCGCAGAAGGAGAGATCCGCCCGGCAGACCTTGCTGCCATTGGGATTATTCAGCACATCGGTACCGTTAACGTGTTGGATGCGCAGGCCGCCACCACTGCCGGAATCGGCCCCATTCCCTAGAATGAGGTTGGCGTTGATGACGAGGCCGGGGCCGGTGCCATCGCTGGGAAGCACTTCGTCCGGAGCGGGCACACAGTCCTTGTCGTTCGCCACACCGCAGGTCGTCGGGTCCGCATCCGGTGCACCCATCACCAACAGCCCGCCGCCATTAGTCGTGATCGATGGATTGGTGCTTTGGTTGAAGATGATGGTGTTGTGCTCGATGTCACCTTGCTTGCTGAAGCCAATGTGCGAGACACCGCCACCGTCGCCGGAACTCAAGTTGCCGCAGACCCAGTTATTGGTGAACTGGTAGTAGTCGGTGCCAGTATTGATGCTGACGCCGCCCGCGCCCGCAGGCGTTGAGGAGAAGAGCTCATCGCCCATCGAGGAATTGCCGACCACCGCATTGTTATGCACGTTCACGCGCGTGTTGAAGCAGAACGGCAGGCTCAGGTTCTGCACGTCGCTTTGCTCGCACGAGGTCGGGTACGAGGTGATGGTCTGACCTCGGCCGCCTAGCGCGACGTCCGGATGTTCGCCGGTGCCGATCGTGATGCCGCCCGACATCGTGCCGGTGTTGTTGCTCACACGGTTGTTGGCGATCTGCAGGTTGTGCGCGTAGGCGTGCACGAAGATGCCGCCGCCGCCCTGTGAGCTGTCGCGGATCCCCAGGCCATCTATGCTCGATGGGTTGCAATAGAAGTTCGTGGGGTAAGGATTATTCCGCGTCGACGCCGTGCCGCCGCAGTCCCTGCTCGAGAGCAACGTCGTGTTGGTTGGGAAAGCCGCGCCCGAGGTACCGGGGGTGGCGCCGAAGGCATCCAGAATCTTAGTCCCGGCCGGGAACTTCACACCCTTGCCCAGTACCGTGATGGCCGCGCCCTCATAGGCGCCCAGCAAGCTCGGCTCGATCAGCTGCTCGGCGAGGTTGCCGTTCAAAGTCGCATCCCATCCAAGGGTTGCCTCGAAGGGCAAACGATCGACCACCATCGAGGGGAAGTTCATCCACTGCCTTCCCGTCTGGTTGTTTGTCGCATCGACGAGGCCGTTTGTGCAGGACCGGTTGGCGCTCGTATCCGGACGGCCGTTGGCCGTCAAGCCGAACAGGCAGACCACCTTCTGGCGCCACGGATCGAGCAGCTTGCCGGCAGGCTGCGTATTGGCATCGACGACCGAGGAGGCGGCGCCGACGCCCTGCAAGCGCACCGGCTTCCACATCACCACCATTTCGTTGTAGGTACCCGGGGGGACGATGATCATGTCACCGGGCAGGGCCGCGTCGATCGCCGACTGGATCGTTGGGAAGGGCTGGACGCCGGGCGTCACCAGCGTCGGCTGCTTGCCGCCGATCGTGACGGTGACCGTATCGACCGACTGCTTGCCCGCCGCCGTCGTGATGACGAGCTGGCCGCACTGCGCGGTCGGGCTGACGCCGCTAGGGAGGGTTCCCTGGTACTGCGCCTGCTGCTGCGTGGGACACGCGGCGACTCCCGCGGGCACCGTGCCCGTAATCGCCGTATCAGACCACAAAACGCCCGTCAGCGGGTGCTGGATGCCGTCGGCGCCAACCAGCGCTACGCAGGATTGGCCCGCTGTGCACTGCGTACCGCTCGAGGGCGCACCGAAACCATAATGGCGCGTCATCTTTTGCTTATTGTACGGAGCCGTCGAGACCTGGGGTCCGCTGTAGCCATACCAGTCCACGTCCTGGTTGCCGAGCGCGTTGATGGTCAGCTGACTGCCTGCAGCCTTGACCCACGGACCAGCAACGCCATCGGAGCCGGTGACGCTAGAAATAGCCGGAGTCGCGTCCGGATAGGAACATTCGGGGGTGTTATAGCTGCCCGAAGCAAACGCCTGCACTGGAACCACCGGCGTGTCGAAATAGCCCGTCTGGCCCGGCATGAATGGCAGTTCGTAGCAGAACTGGCTGTAACCGGGTTGGAAGTTCGAATCCGTCTTGCCAGCGAGAAATGGATCATTGATACCGGCATCGTTCATGCACATGACCATCATGGTCGGGGCGTAGCCTGTCGGATTGGGCGGATTCACTTCCCAAGTGGAGTAGTTCAAGCCGTTGTAGAGGCCGAACTGATCGGAGTACACGCGGTTGACCGCGTTGCCGGTCCAGTCCTTGACACCCACCGGCAGATACGAGGGCGCAAACTTCTCGCCGAACTGCGGCGAGAACGGATCGAACTCAGCCGCGAAGTCGTCGAGGATGATGCCCTGGAAGTGCGAGGACACATGCGCGGAGGTGAAGATGTAGAACTTCGCCAGCGCCGAGGCCTGATAGTTCAGGGTCACTTCCTTGCGGTCGCAAAGCGGACGATAGGCGCCGGCGAACGGCGAGACCTCGAGCGACTGCGGGAACAAGCTGATGTAGTCGGGGACCTGGCGCATCTCGCCGACGCACGGCCAGTACTGCTCGACGCTGCCCGTGTCACCCTCGTTGCTGACCAGCGCGGGATTGCGGCCCAGGCTGTTGGTGGGGTTCTGCGGGTTCAGCGGGTTGTAGCTCGAGGACAGTTGCGCCTGGTCCGGCAGGATATATACCGCGCTCGCGAGCCCGGGGAACTGCACCGCCGCCGGCGCGATGAAGTTGTCGCCGATCAGGATGTTCTTGTCTTCTTCCTTGACCAGCTCGTAGCCGGGCGGAACGACCACTTCGACCACGTACTTGCCGGCCGGCAGCATCGCGGTGCCTGACCGGTACGGGTCAGTGGAGTCGGGATTGGCGATGCAAATCGTGCAATTCGTTCCTGGCAGCGCGCCGGGGACGCCATTTGTTGAGCCCTGGCCCGCTGGCTTGCCGGTGGCGGGATCGAGCCCGACCACGCTGGGGAAGCTGTACATGCCGTCATACTGTGCGGGCTGCAACTGGTTCCAGGTGTGCATGCCGTCGTAGCACTTGTATTGCGAGTGGTTGGGCACCGTGTGCAGCGTTCCGCCGTTGTGCTGCGCATTGTACCAATCGAGATACTGCGGCTGATCCTGCAGCGCGTAGTAGAACGGGTCGCTCGAGCCCTGCTGGCCCGGGCAGTTCATGTTGGGTGTGCCATCGGGCCGGAAGCCCTGCGCCCAGTCGTCCCAGCTCGAGGTCTGAGTGGTGTCGACGAGCTGCAACGTCGTCGTGCCGTCCGAAGCCACGCCTTCCTGATACAGGTTTATGGTGACGTGCGCGACCAGTGGCTCCCACTTGGCCTGCAACAGCAACTGCGGATTGTCGAACGGCCGGGTGGATGCATAGATGACATGGCCGTGGATCGGACCGGT
>JAFAWC010000461.1 GCA_019242135.1 Mycobacteriaceae bacterium
GTCCGCAGCTCGAGCAGTTGGCGGGCACCCTCTCCGGCGGTGAGAAGACGCGCCTCGCGTTAGCGGGATTGGTCGCGTCGACCGCGAACGTGCTACTGCTCGACGAGCCCACCAACAACCTCGATCCGGCATCGCGCGAGCAGGTCCTCGACGCGTTGCGCAGCTACCTCGGCGCGGTGGTGCTGGTCACCCACGATCCGGGCGCCGCCGAAGCGCTCGCCCCGCAGCGTGTGGTGCTCTTACCCGATGGCACCGAGGACTACTGGTCTGAGGACTACCGCGACCTGATCGAGCTGGCCTGATCTCGCAACCGTTTTCGGCGATTCGCGCCCCACTGAGCCGCAGTGTTCCTTACGCTCTCGGGAAGCGGATGCTTTCTGAAGCGGGGAGAGGGCGATGAGGAAGCCGGACAAGGTTCGCGACGAGCTGCTGGTTGAGCTGCGGAACCAGTATGAGCACGGCGCCAGCATCAGGTCGCTGGTCGCGGCGACCGGTCGCTCATACGGCTCGATTCACAGCATGCTTCGTGAGTCGGGCACGACAATGCGCAGCCGCGGCGGGCCGAACCATACGCGCAGACGTGTTGGCTAGTCGCCGGTCTTGCGGGGCTGAATGTCGCCGCCCTTGCGGGGCTGAATGTCGCCGCCCTTGCGGCTCCGCGATTCGCGGTTAGCGACTTCGAACCGACTCCTCGACGAGGTCGAGGACCGCCGACAGGCGCGCCGGATCATCGCCTGAGGCCAACCGTGCGACCAACCCGTCGAGCACGAGATCGAGGTAGCACTGCAGCACGTCGCCCGGAACGTCGTCACGCAGCCGCCCAGCCTTGCGCTGTCTGCGGAGCCGGTCGGAGGTGGCTGCTGAGAGCTCGGCAGACCGCTCGGCCCAGCCGCGGTGAAACGTCGGGTCGTTGCGCAGTTTGCGGGCGATCTCTAATCGGGTTGCCAACCAGTCGAATTGATCCGGGTCGGCAAGCATCTCCCGCATCACCTGGATCAGTCCCTCGCGGGATGCGACGTCGGCCATCCGCTCGGCATCTTCCTGCGCCAACTGGAAGAACAGCGCATCCTTGTCACGGAAGTGATGGAAGATCGCCCCCCGGGACAACCCGATCGTCTGCTCGAGCCGACGCACCGTGGCCCTGTCATAGCCGTAGTGAGCGAAGCACCGGCGGGCGCCGTCGAGAATTTGACGGCGACGAGCCGCCAGGTGCTCCTCGCTGACTCGGGGCATCGTCGGCTCGCCGGTCAGGACCGCAGCATGCTGCGCAGCACATACTGCAGGATGCCGCCATTGCGGTAGTAGTCGGCCTCCCCGGGAGTGTCGATACGAACCACGGCGTCGAATTCGACTGTGTCACCGCCGTCTTTGGCCGCCTTGACATGCACGGTGCGTGGCGTCTTGTCGTCGTTGAGCTGCTCGATGCCGGTGATGTCGTAGGTCTCGGTGGTGTCCAGATCCTGCAAAGAAACAGACTCGCCCTCCGGGAACTGCAGCGGAATCACACCCATCCCAATCAGGTTGGAGCGGTGGATCCGCTCGAACGATTCGGCGACCACCGCGCGCACCCCCAACAGCCGGGTGCCCTTGGCGGCCCAGTCCCTCGACGACCCCGAGCCGTACTCTTTTCCGCCGAGTACCACCAGCGGAACGTCTTGCTCCGCATAATGCTGTGCCGCGTCGTAGATGAATGCCTGCGGACCGCCGTCCTCGGTGAAGTCGCGGGTGTAGCCGCCCGACACGTCGTCGAGGAGCTGGTTGCGCAGGCGGATGTTGGCGAAGGTGCCCCGGATCATCACCTCGTGGTTGCCCCGCCGCGAGCCGTATGAGTTGTAGTCCTTCTTTTCCACGCCGTGTTCGTCCAAATACTGTGCGGCGGGAGTGCCGGGCTTGATGCTGCCCGCCGGCGAAATATGGTCGGTGGTCACCGAATCGCCGAGCAGCGCCAGAACCCGCGCTCCGCTGATATCACCGACCGGCTCCGGGTCAGCCGGCATCCCGTCGAAGTACGGCGGTTTGCGCACGTACGTGGAGTTGGAATCCCACTCGAATGTCTTTCCGCTCGGCGTGGGCAGATTGCGCCACCGATCGTCACCCTTGAACACGTCGGCGTAGTTCTTGACGAACATCTCCTGATTGATCGACGACGCGATCGTGTCGGTGATGTCCTTCTGCGACGGCCAGATGTCACGCAGAAACACGTCGTTGCCCTCGGAATCCGTGCCGAGCGGCTCGTTGTCGAAATCGAAATCCATGGTCCCGGCCAACGCATACGCGATCACCAGAGGCGGAGACGCCAGGTAGTTCATCTTCACATCGGGATTGATCCGGCCCTCGAAGTTCCGGTTGCCCGACAGCACGGCGGTGACGGACAGATCGTGGTCGTTGACCGCCTTGCTAATCTCGTCAGGCAGCGGCCCAGAGTTGCCGATACACGTCGTGCACCCGTAGCCGACGAGATAGAAGCCGAGCTTCTCGAGGTACGGCCACAGGCCGGCTTTGTCGTAGTAGTCGCTCACGACCTGCGAACCTGGCGCCATCGACGTCTTCACCCACGGCTTCGACGTCAGCCCCTTCTCGACGGCGTTCTTGGCCAGCAGAGCAGCACCCAGCATCACCTCCGGGTTGGATGTGTTGGTGCACGACGTGATTGCGGCGATCGCCACCGCGCCATGGTCGAGCTCGAATTCGCCTCGCTCTTCAGACGTCACCGCCACCGGATTACTCGGACGGCCCTCGGACCCGGCCGCTGCGGACACCACGTCGTGGTCGTCATTGCTGGCAAACGTGAGCATGGCCGGGTCACTGGCCGGAAAGCTCTCCTCGACCGCCTCATCGAGCTTGGAATGCGGAACGGGATTGTCTGCCGAGTTTTCTACGTAGTTGTGAATGTCCTTGCGGAATGCCGACTTTGCCTCGGAAAGCGCGATGCGGTCCTGGGGACGTTTGGGTCCTGCGATCGATGGCACCACGTCAGCGAGGTTCAGTTCAAGGTATTCGGAGAACTTGGGCTCCCGTTCGGGGTCGTGCCACAACCCCTGCTCTTTCGTGTATGCCTCGACGAGGGCACACTGGGCGTCGCTGCGCCCCGTCATCCTCAAGTAGTCGACGGTGACCTGGTCAACCGGGAAAATTGCTGCGGTAGAACCGAACTCCGGACTCATATTGCCCAGTGTGGCGCGGTTCGCCAGCGGCACCTCGGCCACACCCTCGCCGTAGAACTCGACGAATTTACCGACGACGCCGTGCTTGCGCAGCATCTGGGTGACCGTGAGCACGACGTCGGTGGCGGTGACGCCCGGCTGGATCTCGCCCGTCAGCTTGAAGCCGACGACGCGGGGAATCAGCATGGACACGGGCTGACCCAGCATCGCAGCCTCGGCCTCG
>JAFAWC010000565.1 GCA_019242135.1 Mycobacteriaceae bacterium
CCGCGGTCAGCCCGGTGGAGTTGTCGGCCGACGAGTAGCCCGGCAGGGTCGGGGGACTGTCGGGGTCACCGGTCAGCGCGGCGATCCCCGACGCGGCCTGGACCACGTAATCGAAGGCGGGCTCGTCGCCCCCGTCGAGCCCGTATCCCGTCAGCGCGACGCAGACGATCTGTTCGTTGTGCTTCCTCAGCGAGTCGTAGGTCAGCCCAAGCCGACGGATCGCGGACGGCTTCAGGTTGACCAGCAAGGCCTGTGCATCCGCAACCAATTCGGCGAGCTGTCGTTGCCCCGCCTCGGAGACAAGGTCAACGCAGACGCTGCGCTTGCCGCGGTTGAGGCTGGCGAAGTAGCTGTCGCCGACCTGCCGGGAGATCTCGCCGCCCGGGGGCTCAATCTTGATGACCTCCGCACCGAGGTCGGCCAGCATCATCGTGGCGTACGGGCCGGCCAGCATGGTTCCCACCTCGAGGACGCGAATGCCCGCGAGCGGACCCCGACCGACCGAGCCGGTCGTCGCGCCTGGGCTCATCGAACCTGCGCCGCGAGATCCGCCACGAGTTCGCGGGTGCGGCGTTTGGATGCGATGAGTTCATCGCGGTCGTTTCCGATCGGGAGCAGGCGTACGGACAAATCGGTGACGCCGGCGTCGGCGAACGCGCGGAATCGGGCGAGGATGGCGTGCTCGTCGCCGGCTGCGCAGACGTCGCCGACATCCTTGGCGTCACCGTGATCCAGCAGCCGCTGATAGTTGGGTGAGAACTCGGCCTCACCGAGCACGCGGTTCGCGCGCTCTCTGGCGGCGTCGACTTCGCCTGGCGCACAGAGGCACACCGGGATGCCGGCAACGATACGCGGTGCTGGCCGGCCGGCGTTGTCCGCGGCCTTGGTGAGCCTCGGTGCGATGTGGTCACCGATCGCGCGTTCGTCGGCCATCCACAGGACGGTGCCGTCGGTGTGTTCGCCGGCGATCCTCAGCATCACCGGACCCAGCGCGGCGACGAGCACGGGCAGCGGTGCGACTGGTCCGAGGTCCAGCGGGTTGTGCACAGTGAACGTCGCGTTCTCCACGTCGACGCGTTCCGGCCCGGCCAAAGCGGCGTTCAGGACGTCGAGGTAGTCGCGCGTGTAGGCCGCGGGCTTGTCATACGGTAGACCCAGCATGTCGCCGACGATCCAGTGATGCGAGGGGCCGACGCCCAATGCCAACCGGCCGTTGGCGATCGCGTGGGCTGACAAGGCTTGGCGCGCAAGAGCAATGGGGTGCTGAGTCTGCAACGGCACGACCGCTGTGCCCAGTTCGATCCTGGTGGTCCGGGTGGCCAGCAACGCGACGGTCAACAACGCGTCGAAGTCACTCGGGATCTGCGGAATCCACGCGGTGTCCATGCCGGCACCTTCGGCCCACTCGATGTCGCGGACCATTCCTTCAGGTTTGCGGGCGGTGTCGCGCCGCTCCGGACCGATCATCACTCCGACGCGCACGGATCCTCCAGTTCGTTCGTTTGCGCCCCATCCTGGTCCGCGCGTGTGCAGGTCAGCGAACGTACCTCGCGGACAAGGACGTCCAGCGGCGTCCCGGTCGGAAACACGGCCGCCGCCCCCGCCTCTAACAGTTTCGGCACATCGGCGTGCGGGATCGTGCCGCCCACCACCACGGCGATGTCACCGGCGTCAGCCGCGCGAAGAGCCTCGATGATACGTCTCGTCAAAGCGAGGTGGGCACCCGAGAGAATGCTCAAACCGACCAGCGCGACGTCTTCCTGCAACGCGATCGAGACGATGTCCTCAACGCGCTGCCGGATACCGGTGTAGATGACCTCGAAGCCGGCATCGCGCAGTGTCCTGGCGACGATCTTGGCCCCCCGATCGTGCCCGTCGAGGCCCGGTTTGGCGACGAGAACCCGCGCCCTCGTGATCTCGCTCCTCGGGTGCGCGGCCATCAGAAGACCACCGGTTGCTGGAATTCGCCCCAGACCGACTTGAGCGTCGACACCATCTCCCCCACCGTGCAATAGACGTTGACACAGTCGATCAGGGCATACATCAGGTTGTCATCTCCCTCGGCAGCACGCGACAGCGCCACGAGGTTCGCCTTCACGGCCGCATCGTCGCGCTCGGTCTTGACTTTGCCAAGACGCTTCAGCTGCAGGTCGCGCCCCTCGGCATCAAGCTCGTACATCACGACATCGGGTGGGGGCTCCGTGGAGACGAACTTGTTCACGCCGACGACCGGGCGGGCCCCCGACTCGACGTCTTTGTGCACGCGGAAGGCCTCGTCGGCGATCAGACCCTGCAAGTATCCGTCCTCGATGGCTCGCACCATGCCACCGTGGTTCTCGAGGTCGGCCATGATCTCGACGATGCGTTCCTCAGTGGCGTCGGTGAGCGCCTCCACGAAATAGGAGCCGCCGAGCGGGTCGGCGACCTTGGTGATTCCCGTCTCGTACGCGAGGATCTGCTGGGTGCGCAGCGCGAGCGTCGCCGACTGCTCGCTGGGCAACGCGAACGGCTCGTCCCACGCGGCGGTGAACATCGACTGGACGCCGCCGAGCACCGAGGCCATTGCCTCGTAGGCCACCCGCACGACGTTGTTGGTCGCCTGCGGCGCGTACAGAGACGCACCGCCCGACACGCAGCCGGTGCGAAACATCGAGGCCTTGTCGGACTTCGCGCCGTATCGTTCGCGAACGATCGTTGCCCACCGTCGACGCCCCGCCCGGTACTTGGCGATCTCCTCGAAAAAGTCGCCGTGGGTGTAGAAGAAGAACGAGATTTGCGGGGCGAACTCGTCGATGGTCATCCGGCCGCGCTCGACGACCGTGTCGCAGTAGGTGACACCGTCCGCGAGCGTGAAAGCCATCTCCTGTACCGCGTTGGCGCCGGCGTCGCGGAAATGGGCGCCCGCCACGGAGATGGCGTTGAACTTCGGGACCTCGGCGGCGCAGAACTCGATCGTGTCGGCAATCAGGCGCAGCGAGGGCTCCGGCGGCCAGATCCATGTCCCGCGGGACGCGTATTCCTTGAGGATGTCGTTCTGGATCGTCCCGGTGAGCTTATGCCGGGGCACGCCCGTCCGCTCCGCGGCGGCCACGTAGAGGGCCAGCAGAATCGCCGCGGTGCCGTTGATCGTGAAGCTCTTGCTGATCTTGTCCAGCGGAATACCGTCGAACAGGATCTCCGCGTCGGCGAGGGTGTCCACCGCGACGCCAACCCGACCAACCTCCTCTGACACCTCGGGATCATCGGAGTCGAAGCCGCACTGGGTCGGCAGGTCCAGCGCCACCGACAGGCCGGTGCCGCCCTGGTCGAGCAGGTAGCGGTAGCGGCGGTTGGACTCTTCAGCCGTCCCGAACCCCGAGTACTGACGAAACGTCCACAGCCGGCCCCGGTAGCCCGTGGCGAAGTTCCCGCGGGTGAAGGGGAATGTCCCCGGGTCCGGCGGATCGGCGTCCCCGTCAGCCGGGCCGTACACCGGCTCGAGGGGGATCCCCGAAGACGTCTGCACCTGGTCATTCATCAATGAATACCGTACTTGCAAAAAATGAGAATGCCAATACCATCAACCGATAACGACCTGGGTCGAGACGTGTTCTGGACCACCCGAGAGGAGAATAATGCCCAGCCAGCCGCAGGCGCTCGCTGACCGCACCCTGGTGATCTCCGGCGGCAGCCGCGGCATCGGGCTGGCCATCGGCATCGGCGCCGCGCGGCGAGGCGCCAACGTCGTGCTGCTGGCCAAGACCGACCAACCCCACCCCAAGCTGCCGGGCACGGTCCATACCGCGGCGGCCGAAATCGAGGCCGCGGGCGGTAAGGCCGCCGCGGTGGTGGGCGATGTGCGCAACCCCGACGACGTCCGCCGATGCGTCGAGGTCGCGGTCGACAGGTTCGGCGGCGTCGACGTCTGTGTGAACAACGCCAGCGCGATCGCGACCGAGCCCACCGAACTCCTCGCCGTCAAGAAGTTCGATTTGATGGCCGACGTCAACATCAAGGGCACGTTTCTGATGACGAAGGCCTGCGTGCCGCATCTGCGCCGATCGGCCAATCCGCACGTGCTGACCATCGCGCCGCCGCTGAACATGAATCCCCGGTGGCTCGGCGCGCACCCGGCGTACACGTTGTCCAAGTACGGCATGTCGTTGCTCTCGCTCGGATGGGCGGCCGAATTCGCCGAGGCCGGCATCGCCTTCAACTGCCTATGGCCGCAGACCTACATCGCAACGGCCGCCGTGGCGAACTCCCCCGACGGCCAGACCATGTTGGCGTCGTCGCGCAGTCCCAAGATCATGGCTGACGCGGCGGTGGAAATACTGTCGCGACCGTCGCGGAACGCCACCGGCAACTGCTACATCGACGAGGAGGTGCTCGTCGCCGCCGGCGGCTACGACATGTCCCGCTACGGCGGCGGAACCGAGCCCATCACCGACTTGTTCATCGGATGACAGTAGGGTCGGCCAGGAGCGCTCGCGCGAAGAGCAAGGGGCAGGGCACGTGACGGAGCCGGGCGACGACCAGCGGACGGTCGAACAACGCGGTCTGTGGTTCGAGGAGTTCGAGCCCGGTGTGCGGTACCTGCACCGGCCCGGCCGGACGATCACCGAGGCCGACAACGTGTTGTTCACCACGCTGACGATGAACACGCAGGCGCTGCACCTGGATGCGGCTTTCTCGGAG
>JAFAWC010000399.1 GCA_019242135.1 Mycobacteriaceae bacterium
GCCCAGACCCCGGTTGATCCGCGGGCGCGTATCCCAACGGGGCGACCCGGCTCTGCAGCAGCCGACCCCGGAGCGCCGAGTTCACGCTGAGACAGGGGTCGGAGCCGAGCATCGAGAGCAATTCCTTACTAACTAGATAGTTAGAAAGCTACGCCCACCCGACCTAGGTTGTCAACTATCTAGTTAGTTAGATAATCTGCAATGGTGACTGCCACGCGTGACGCCGCCGCGACGCGTCAGCGCCTGATCGACGCCGCTCGCGCCGAATTCGGTCAGTACGGCATCGCCGGCTCGCGTGTCGACCGGATCGCCGCCAAGGCCGAGGCCAACAAGGCCCAGATCTACAACTATTTCGGAAGTAAAGAGCAGCTGTTCGACACGGTCTGGGAGTCGGTCGTGCAACAGGTCATCGAGTCCGTCCCGATCGACGCGGCCGATCTTGCCGGGTACGCAGAAAGGCTGGCGGACACATATCGACGACATCCGGAGATCAGGCGGCTGGTGAGCTGGCAGCGCCTCGAGCGCGGTCACGACGGACCCCACCGGTTCGCCGTTCAGAACACCAAGGCAACCGTTGACGCAATCGCGAAAGCGCAAGCCGAGGGCACGGTGTCCGATCATTTCGACCCGGGCGTGCTGTTGGCCCTGATCATCAACCTCGCCTCGCTGTGGACCACGAGCAGCAGCCTCGAGGTCCTGACCGTCGCGGACGTGTCGAACCCCAAGCGGCAGCGCACCATCATTCGCGACGCCGTCGAATGCCTACTTTCGAAGTAGCGCACTGCTGCTGACCGGCAAGTGCGGTTGCGAGAAAGCCGCCCGCGACACGTAAGCAGCGGCGGCGACACGCCGGACCCACGCCGCCCTCCCGTACATCTCGAGATCGGCTTCCGAAGAAGGCGGAGACATATCCGTACCTCGCCCGCGTCTCGCCGCGCACCGCGCAATCCCACCTCACACACCAAGCTCGGGAACCCGCGTGTGCAACCCGCCAAGCACGCAGCCGCAGTCCCGTAACGAGGTGAGACCAGCAAAATTCGCTCATCGCCACGAAGACCAGGGACAATGCAAGCGTGTCTATCGGGCGCCGAGGGTTCTTGATCGCCGCGTTCGCCGTCGCGGGCAGCGCCGGCTGCGCTGGTCACGACCGGCCGACTGCATCACCCAGCGCGGCACCGGCCGGCTCGTCCGCCACGTTGTCGGTCAGTCCTGTGGTGACATCGACGCCACTCAGTCCTGTGGTGACATCGGTCCCACTCAGCCCTGTCGTGCCCCCATTGAGCGACGCGGCGCGCGCGGCCGGGTTTGTCGATGTCCGAAGTGTCGTTTCCGATGCGATCGTCGAGCTGCGCTACGCGACACCGAACAACTTCACCCACGCTCCCCTGTATCCCCCGGACGCCCGCTGCCTCGTCCACGAATCACTCGCCCCGGGGTTGGCGACCGCCGCGGACGTGCTGCGATCGCAGGGCGAGGTTCTTGTCTTCTGGGACGGTTATCGGCCGCACGACGTGCAGGTCAAGATGTTCGAGGTGGTGTCGAACCCGGCGTGGGTGGCACGGCCTGGGCCGTATGCACGCAGCCATGAGGCGGGCCGCTCGGTCGATGTGACAATCGGGCGCCCGCAGGATCAGGGCGGGGTGAGCCTGCTCGACATGGGAACGGATCTCGATGACTTCTCCTCGCGCGGCATGGCGTATGCAACCGACGGTGTGAGTCAGGAGGCGCAGGCCAACCGGGCCCCCCTCCGCGCGGCGATGAGCGCCGGTGGATTGGCGCCGTATTCGGGTGAATGGTGGCATTTCGACGGGCCCGGTGCCGGCGTCCAGCGGCCGATCCTCGACGTTCCGGTCGATTAATGGTCCGGTCTCGGCGCGCACTGGAGATCCGGCGCATTCGGTGGTGGCTGACGCTGACCGTCGCGATCGCCTAGTGCCGTGGATCTTTTGCGGATCGTGCTACTCAGTGGCCCGCCTCGCCGGGCCTGGTGGGACCTCCCACTACCCAGATTCCTGCGTCCCAGAGCCACCTGACGCCCGAGCACCTGACGACCCTGGCGCACAGCCGATGTCACAACCGCCACCCCAACGCCACGGCGGCGACACGCCATGCGACGCCGCCGCCGCCCCGCTACGTTCGCAAACGACCCAGCGGCGCGTGACGTTCTTGGGATCGGTAGCGATCCGCACCGGCTGTACTTACCGCGATGACGACGCCAACAAGGCGTCGCCCGCCCGAGAGGAACTCGAATGAAGATCGTGCCCACTCCCATCGAAGAACAGATCAACCGCGTCGATCGCACACCCAGCCTGGCGATCGGTATCGCCTGCGGCGTCACCGCGCTCTGGTGCCTCTACCGTCTGTTCTGGTTGCTCTACGTCGCCGCGACGCTCTCCGGCGTGGGCTGGTCGCCGGTGTCGCTGGTCTTCCCGTTCGTGCTGTGGGGTGTAATCGGCGTCGCCGCGGCGATCGCAGCCGCCGGGTTCTTGACGCGCTACGCGAAGCGACCCTGAACCGCTCAGTCACCCGTCCGCTCGAGTTTCGCGTCGAAGTCGCTGCTGTACGGGCATGCCCCGGTGACGTTGTTGTGCCCGTGCCCGGTCAACAGCGTGATCGGATCCGCAGCCGGCTGCGGCAACGGGAAGGTCAGGCTGGTGTCCTGATGGCCGCTCCCGCCGCTTTTGCAGTCCACGTCCGATGAGGTGGTCGTCAATGTCCACGTGTTCTGCTGGAAGATAAACGCATTGGTCCGGTCGGGATTCACGAAGACGCTCAGGCAGCGCTCCCCGGTGCGAAGACAGTACGTCTGCACGTCGAAGCTCAAGGCGTAGCTCTTGTTGTCGGCCGCGTATGCGTCGGTCTCCTGGTACCTGCCGTGCAAACCTTGCGCCGGCGAGGCCACCCGCGGCGGCTGCGACCGGGGGTCGGCGATCGACACGTCGGGTTGGACGTCTCCGGTGCGAGTGAAGGTCACCTGCTGATTACGGGCACAACTCGTCGTCGACCGCACCACGAACTCACCGGACAGTGATCCGTCCTGCCGTTGCTGCAACGACATCGACTCCCAATACTCCGTCGCAGCGTTCTGACATGTCCCCGACGTCGCGCTCACCGACGTCCACGCTTGGCCGATCTTGTCGAGCACCAATGTCGACGCCATGGACTGCGTTCCGGTGAGCCGTGACGCGGTCGCCACGCACCCGCTGCTCGCACACGCTGACTGGATCACCCAGGTCTCGCGTCCACCGGGCGCGTTTTCGTACGGCTGGCCGTCCGGCCGCGTGGCCGCGCCGAAATCGACCGCGTATGTCCCGTTGAAGCCGCCGTTCGCAGTGGAAGGCGCCGAAGGAGATTTGCCCTTGCTCATCAGGACCGTGAGGATCGTCGCGACCGCACCGAGCATTAGGAGGACGGCGATCGGTATCACGATCGCCCGGCGCTGCCACCACGGCACCTGGCGGGCAGCCTCCGGGGCAGGCGGCTCCGGGGGCGGCACAACCGCAGGCGGTTCCGCCGGCCGGGCGTATGTCGGCGTCGCCGGTCCCGGACGGTCCCGGGACAGCCGGGCGCGCGTCGGGGCGGCCGGCGCCGAGGCTCCCGACGGCGCCGAAGGTCCCGAAGACGCTGAAGGCGCCGGGTATGCCGTGGAACCGGGACCACCCCACTCCCGCGGCCGCGCCACTCCTCCGACGCGCCGCGTCGGCGCCAATACCTCTTGCCCGGGCATCGTGCGGTCAGCCGGCAATAGCGGCTTCGTGAGCGGCTCGGTGAGCGCGGCGCGCGCTGCCCTCGCCAGGTCCGTCGTCGAGTTGTAACGCTGGTCCGGGTCTTTGGCCATGCCGGTGGCGATCACGGAGTCCAGCTGGGGTGTCACTTCCGGCCGGGCAATCGATGCTCGCGGCGGGGGAGTCGTCAAGTGACCCGCGATCTGCTGCTCCACGCTCTCGCCGGGGAACGGCCGTTTGGCGGTCAGACACTCATACAGCACGCACGCGAGCGCGTAGATGTCGGAGCTCTTGTCGCTGCGACCGGTGCTGAACCGCTCTGGCGCCATGTACGGCCACGTACCGATGACGTTGCCGGTGCCCGTCAACCCCGTCTCGCCGGCGCCGCGGGCGATCCCGAAATCGATCAGATACGCGAAATCATCCTCTGCCAGCAGGATGTTTGACGGTTTCACGTCGCGATGAACCAGCCCCGCCCGATGTGCGGCGTTCAATGCCGAGGCGACCTGCTCGATGACCTTCACCGCGCGGGCCGCGTCCAGCGGTCCCTCGGCCAGCACGTGCTGCAGGTCTTCGCCCTCGATCAGGCGCATGTCGACATAGAGCCGGCCGTCGATCTCCCCGAAGTTGTGGATCGGCACCACGTGGGGTTCGCTGAGCGACGCGGCGGTGAAAGCCTCACGTCGGAACCGCTGCTCAAACACCGGATCGGCAGCCAGCTGTGCCGGCAACACCTTCACCGCAACCACCCGCTGCGTGGCGGTGTCGAACGCTTTCCAGACCTCACCCATGCCGCCGCGGCCCAGTAAGTCGATCAGTCGATACCGGCCGAACGGCGTTCCCTCCACTACGCCTCCCGCCGCAACCGGCGCACGACCAGCTTCACAGCCATCACCATAAGCCGCCATGCCGTCGTGCGTTTGCCAATACAAGGGTCCGAAATTCCCGCATGGTCGGGAAAAGTCACCCATTACCGTTTTGCTCATTTTTGTGATGTTCGGGGGTGCGCGCTGCGAGAATGCCATCATCCGAGCGCTTTAATGAAACGCGAGGTTGCTGGGCTTCGTACGCAGACAGAAGTCCGTCGGGGGCACTTTGCGGATTCGGTCACAACCAAAGACGCGGTTTCGAATAGGAGTGACACAAATGCGTAGTCACCACAGGACATTCGCGACGGGCGGGGTCGCGGCAGTTGTGCTGGCTTCGGGAATCACGATCTCGTTGACGGCGGTCACCGCGGGGGTTATTCCGGCGCTCGCCGCGCCGACCACCACCACCACCTACGCGCCGGCGCCGACTCACGAGCCGGCAACCAACCCGCCGGCGACGACCAACGCGCCCGTTCCCGCCACGACGTACGCCCCCCCGCCGCCGACCCACACGGTGGCGACGACTGAGGCGCCGGTGACGACGGCGGCGCCGGTGATAACCACGACCGTGGCGCCGGTGACGACGACCGTTGAAAAACCGGCGGTGACCACTGCGGTACCGGTGATAACTACGACCGCGGCGCCGGTGATAACGACCACAAACGCCCCGTTGCCGACCCCAACGACCCCGTTGCCCACCACGGTGGCCCCGGTGCCGACCCCGACCGTGGCGCCGGTGCCGACGACGGCGGCCCCCTTGCCGACCCCGACCGTGGCCCCGGTGCCGACCCCGACGGGTCCGCTGCCGACCCCGACGGGTCCGCTGCCGACCCCGACGGCGGCTCCGTTGCCGACCCCGACGGGTCCGTTGCCGACCACAGCGGCTCCGTTACCGACCACGGGTGCTGTGGTCACAACTAATGGCAACCCGAACCCCACGACCGCTGCCATCACGACGGCAAGCGCTGTGCTGCCGACGCCGACCACCGCCGTGCAGGCGGCCGGGGTGACCCCGACCCAAACGCCCAAGACCCTGCAGGCCGTGCCACAGAACCTCGAGCTCGCCAAGAATTTCACGCCGATACCGGTGAAACCGGATCCGGCGCCGCAGAGCGACATTCAGCACCTGACCAACACGCTGACCAGCCAGGTCACCTCTAATGTGAGCGCTGCGCCGACCCCCAGCCTCGCCGCCCAGCAGGTCAGCATCGTGAAGCAGTTCCCTCAGACCTTCGTGACGTACGATCAGTTCTACCGGCCGATCATTCTCAACCCGTTCCCCGCTCCGCTGCAGATCGTCTACAACTACGGGGGCGCACCCCGAGTCTTACTGATTCAGCCATTCCAAAGCGCCGTCACCGAACTGGCCGAACTTGGCGCGTACAGCTTCACCGCGATGGTGCTCAATGACGTCGGCGTCCCCACCAGCGTGGCAGTCGGCAGCATGTTCGGCGGCGGCTACGAGCCCGCGCCCGACCAGCCGCCTCCAGCCCCTCCGCCACCGGTCCAGACGTACAACGACGTCCCGGTTCAGGTTCAGTATTCCAACGCGACATACCAACCGTTCGTCGTGCAAAAGATCATCGACGCCGGGATGGACCCCGCCGTTGGTGAGGAGAAAGTGCTTCTCGACGGTGTGACACCGGCGTGGGGACAGTGGGTGCAGGGCGACAACGGCCAACGGCAGTTCGAGGTCCACAAGACCCAGCAGTTCCCAGGCCTCGACGACCCTCCGTCGGAGGGACCGCTTCCGGGTGACTACCAGCTGCAGCTGGCCAGCGCGAGCAAGCCGGCGCCGTCAGGCCTGTCCACCAAGGATCTGCTCCTCATCGGTGGCGCTGTTCTTGTGCTGCTGTTGGGGGCCGGGGCGATCATCCTCAACGTCGTGATGGGGCGTCGGCACCCGCGCCATTAGAGGCGGCCGGCGGCGAAAGTCGCTGCCTGGCTGGCCATCCCGGACTTCACATAGGAGAGGTGCGCGTCAGAGAACATCTCGTCGCGGGTCGGCATCGACATGTCACCCGCGGAGCAGATCGGATCGCCGGGGGCGCACAAGTCGATGGTCTTCGGCCCATACTCCGGACTGACCGTGGTAAGCGGCGCCCCCACATATCGGTCCAACGGATTACCGAGGACGGCGACCGCAGCGACGTGATCGGCCACATCGGGGGTCATCGGTGCGGGCGTGAACCCCGCCAGAGACAGCGGGAGCGCGGTGATCAGGTCGATCACGATCGCACCCTGGGAGTATCCGCCCAGCACTAGGCGAGTGTTGGGACAGCTCGCCACCATCGACTGGACATGGTTCCGCGCATCGGCCGCTCCGGCGGACGCAGAGGTCGTGAAATCGAAGGTCGCCGGGTAGTTGACCGCGTACACACCGAGGGATCTGCTCCCAGCTTGGGAACGCAGTGTATCGACGAATGCCTGTCCGACCTGGCCGACACCGGCCGGCTCAGTGGTGGCCCGGGCGAACACCACCTCGACGTCGGGACAGGGCGCCGCGGATGCCGGCGGAAGGTCCGCGGGCGCGCCGAGCGCCACGGCCCAGGTCGTAGCTGCACCGAGGAGACTCGCGACGCGGCGCGCGTGCACGTATCGAACCTAGCCGCCCGGGCCGGTGCCCAGTGTCACTTTCGCGCTGCGTTGCTGACCCGTCCGGTCCTGCCATACCAGGTCGACGGCGTCGCCCGGATAGTGGCGGTCCAACACGCTGGTCAACGCGGTCGCGTCGGTGAGGGCGACGCCGTCGAGCGAGATGATCACGTCGCCCTGGTGAAGCCCGGTCTGCTCGGCGGGGGTGCCTGGCAGCACGTCGCGAACCACCACCCCTCCCGACGTGCGCTGCTGACCGACGCCCACGCCGATCCCCAGCATCGCGGGCGGGCCGATGTGCACCGTGCCCGACGCTGCCCTGGCCTGGATCTGATTCGCGACACCGAGCGCCCTGTTGATCGGAATCGCAAAGCCCTTGCCGCCGGGGCTGCCAAGCTTGTAGTTCACCGATGCCGCAACGGTCAGGCCGATCACCTGGCCGTTGTTGTCGACCAGCGGCCCACCGGAGTCACCCGGACGCACAGGTGCCGCAACGCCGATCAAATTCGTCAGCTGTTCGGAGCTGCCGGTCAAATCGTCTTCGGCCGAGATGTTTGCGCCCAGCGTTGTGACCTGGCCCTGTTCGCGACTGATCGGCTTGCCGTTGCCATTGGCGTTGCCCAGCCCGACCACCGGCTCGCCGACGGTCACCTGGTTGGAGTCTCCGATCGGTGCGGTCGGCAACCCGCCGGCGCCCAGGAGCTGGATGAGAGCAATGTCTTCTGTGCGGTCGTATCCGAGCAGTTTTGCCTTGAATGCCTGCCCGCTCCCCACGATGGTCGCGTCCATCGAGTCGGCGCCCGCCACGACATGGTTGTTCGTCAGGACGACGCCGTCCGGGCTGAGGACGATGCCGGCCCCATAGCCCACCACGCCCTGGTAGTTGACGACGGCATTGATCTGCACCATGCTCTGCTCGACGTTGGCTGTGGACGGGTCACCCGGCGCCGCGCGAGCGATGTGCGTGGACGGCGCGTATCCCGGTGCGACGAACGCGAGCGCCGCAACCAGCGCTGCGACTATTGAGAGCCACCATCCCGGTCGGGGCGGCCTCTGCGGCTGTAGTTGGGCCATCTCCTGCCTTTCAGGCTGGTCCGACTGCTTACATTCCATGGTGCCCGCTGAGCAGATTTCTAAAATATCAGCAGGTCACAGCGGCCGGTTAGTCCTCGACCGTGACGTCGTCCCGATTGCGCCGCAGCCGCCGACGACGGATCTTGCCCGACGGGCGCCGATTGCGCAGCCCACCTCGCGCCGGCTCTGCCGCGAGGGTGTCCTCGGCGGCCGGCACCTCGTCCTCGCTGGGGGCGTCGCTACCGGTCTCCCCGGCGACGACCGTCTTTTCCTCGCCCGCTTCCTGCTCGCCGTGCGCTTCCTCGTCCTCGCCGGCCGCTTCCTCGTCCTCGCCGGCTTCGTCTCCTTCGGCCGGCTCCGCACCCTCGGCCGACTTCTCGTCGTCGGCCGGTGCCTCGTCCTCGTCGGCGGTCTCCTCAGCCGCACGGCGCCGCCGCCGCCTTATGCGCGCCTTCTTTTCCTTCAACGGCTTCGGCGGAGGCGGCGGGAGCTCAGCGAGGAACGCCAGGTAGAACGAGAAAATACCGAGCAAGCCGATCGCCGCCGCGGCGCCGTAGATGCCGAACAGCCAGGTGCCGGCGTCGTCGAGGCTGAACCAGATCTCGCTGATCGCGGTGCCGATGATCAAAACCCCAGCCAGCGCGTGCAAAACAATCGAGCACACCCGCAGCCGCAGCCCCAGCTGCGGGGTGCCGTATTCCGGGCGCCGGGTGCGCAGCCACGTGAACACCACCGGCAATGCGGCCAGCCCGATCAGTGCGCCCGCGACGATCCGCATCGCGGTTCCAAGAGTGTGCGACCAGTCGCCGGAGAGCTCCCACCAGCGAGGCAGAACGAAGAAGAAGTACGCAACTCCGGCCAGAATCGAGAACGACGCGTGCCAGATCACCGCGACGATGCGGCTCATGCCCCTCCTCAACACGCCGGCTGTGGGCGCTCGTTGACGCCAAGCAAACGACGGATTTCCTCCCGCGCCGACGGTCGGCACGATCATTGCGCGTCGCAACAGCGGAGGATGCGGGATTTGAACCCGCGAGGGCTGTTAACCCAACCCGCGTTCCAGGCGAGCGCCATAGGCCACTAGGCGAATCCTCCGTCGGTCATGGTAGCCGACCTGTCCTGGCAGCCCGGGGGTGCTCGCTAAGGCAAGGACTACACTCTCGGTGGACCCCGCGCGGCGTCTATCCTGTGAACTCCCCCAGGGCCGGAAGGCAGCAAGGGTCAATGGGCTCTGGCGGGTGCGCGGGGTCCCCTCTGCCGGGCCGGCGGTCGGCCCGCAGCCATCCACGTCGAGCTCGAGGTGAAAGGCGCATGGTTTCGTTCACTTCCCTCGGCCGTGATGAATTGATGGCTCAGCACGAGCTTCAACAAGAGAACTATGCCGCGCTGCGTGCGAAGAAGCTCGCGCTGGACCTCACACGCGGCAAGCCGTCTCCGGCGCAGCTGGACCTGTCCAACCGCTTGCTGAGCCTGCCGGGCGACGACTTCCGCGACGGAGAGGGCACCGACACCCGCAACTACGGTGGGTTGCACGGGCTGCCCGAGCTGCGGGCCATCTTCGGCGAGCTGCTCGGGATCCCGGTGCCGAACCTCATCGCGGGCAACAACTCCAGCCTCGAGCTGATGCACGACATCGTCACGTTCTCGATGCTGCACGGTGGCGTCGACTCGGCCCGGCCCTGGATGACGGAACCGAACGTCAAGTTCTTGTGCCCGTCCCCCGGCTACGACAGGCATTTCGCGATCACCGAAACCCTGGGCATCGAGATGATCACTGTCGGGATGCGCGAGGACGGACCGGACATCGACCTGATCGAGGAGCTGGTCGCCGCCGATCCCGCGATCAAGGGCATGTGGGCCGTGCCGGTCTTCTCCAATCCGACGGGCGTGACGTTCTCATGGGATGTCGTGCGCCGGCTGGTGCAAATGCGTACCGCCGCCGACGACTTCAGGTTGTTTTGGGACAACGCCTACTGCGTGCACACGCTCACCCATGACTTCGTGCGTCAGGTCGACGTGCTCGGGCTGGCGGCGGCGGCGGGCAACCCGAACCGGCCGTACCTGTTCGCCTCGACGTCGAAAATCACGTTCGCGGGCGCCGGTGTCAGCTTCTTCGGCGGGTCGTTGGGCAACGTTGCCTGGTATCTGCAGTACGCGGGCAAGAAGACGATCGGCCCCGACAAGCTCAACCAGCTGCGCCACCTACGATTCCTGGGTGACGCCGACGGTGTGCGGCTGCACATGCAGCGCCACCAGCAGCTGCTGGCGCCGAAGTTCGCGCTGGCGCTGCACATCCTCGAGGACCGGCTGGGTGACTCGAAGATCGCGTCGTGGACGGAACCAAAGGGCGGCTACTTCATCAGCCTCGACGTGCTTCCGGGTACGGCCCGGCGCACCATCGGGCTGGCCAAGGACGCGGGCATCGCGGTCACCGAAGCCGGTGCGGCATTCCCATATCGAAAAGACCCCGACGACCGCAACATTCGGCTGGCCCCGACCTTCCCGTCGATGCAGGACCTCTCGCAGGCTGTCGACGGTCTGGCCACCTGTGCGCTGCTGGCCGCCAGCGAGTCACTACTTCTTCGAAGGTAAGCCCGACCGCGTCGAGTGTGCATCCACCGCATCGAGTGTGCGTCTACCGCGTCGACTGTGCTTTCACTGCGTCGACTGTGCTCTGGCTGCGCGCCCTTCTCGACAACGCCCGCAGCCCATACACACTGAACGCAGCACATACACACTGAACGCAGCCGATACACACTGAGCAGCGGGGCACGCTCGAAGCAGCAGCCGCCACTCGAAGCAGCAGCCGCCACTCGAAGCACCCGTCGGACCGCCTCGGTAGCCTGCTGACCGTGGCCCTCTACCGCAAATATCGTCCGGCGACCTTCGCCGAGGTGGTGGGCCAAGAGCACGTCACCGAACCGCTGTCAGCCGCCCTGACGGCCGGCCGGATCAACCACGCCTACCTGTTCTCGGGTCCCCGGGGCTGCGGCAAGACGTCGTCAGCGCGGATCCTGGCCCGCTCCCTCAACTGCGAGCAGGGTCCGACGGCCACTCCGTGCGGCGTGTGCCGGTCCTGTGTGGCGCTGGCCCCCGGCGGCTCGGGCAGCCTCGACGTCACCGAGCTCGACGCGGCCAGCCACAACGGCGTCGATGACGCCCGCGAGTTGCGCGACCGCGCGTTCTACGTGCCGGGCGAGTCTCGCTACCGCATCTTCATCATCGACGAGGCGCACATGGTCACCACGGCAGCGTTCAACGCGCTGCTGAAGATTGTCGAGGAGCCGCCCGAGCACCTGATCTTCGTCTTCGCCACCACGGAGCCGGACAAGGTGCTGCCGACCATCCGCTCGCGCACCCATCACTATCCATTCCGGTTACTGGCCCCGCGGACCATGCGGGCGCTGATCGAGCGCATCATTTCGCACGAGGGCGTCGAGATCGACGACACCGCCTACCCGCTGGTGATCCGAGCCGGCGGCGGATCACCTCGCGACACGTTGTCCGCACTCGACCAGCTGTTGGCCGGGGCCGAGGGCAATCGCATCACCTACCAGCGCGCGATGGCGCTTCTCGGCGCCACCGACGTCGCGCTGATCGACGACGCGGTCGACGCCCTGGCCGCCGGCGATGCCGCGGCGTTGTTCGGCGCCGTCGAGTCGGTCGTCGATGCCGGGCACGATCCGCGTCGGTTCGCCGCCGACCTGCTCGAGCGTTTCCGCGATCTGATTGTGTTGCAGGCCGTTCCCGATGCTGCCGGCCGCGGGGTGGTCGATGCGCCGGGCGACGTGCTGGAGCGCATGCGCGACCAGGCGGGGCGGATCGGCACGGCGACGCTGACTCGCTACGCCGAAGTCGTGCATGCCGGGTTGGGTGAGATGCGTGGCGCCACCGCGCCGCGGCTGCTGCTCGAGGTGGTGTGCGCACGGCTGCTGCTCCCGTCCGCAAGCGACACGGAATCGGCGCTGCTCCAACGTATCGAGCGCATCGAGAACCGCCTGGACATTTCCGTGCCACAAACTTCGCCCCCGGCGCCGAAGACCACGCCGAAATTCACGCCGAAGACCGCGCCGAAGCCCACGCCAACGTCCACACCGAAGCCCACGCCGAAGACGACGCCGCAATCCACGCCGACGCCCACCCCCGAGCCCGAGCCCTCCGCACCCGGTGAACTGGATGCCGCCGACGTGCGCAGGCAGTGGTCGACCGTGCGCGACCGGGTCAGCGAGCGCAGCAAGTCCATCAATGCGATGCTCAGCGACGCCGTCGTGCGGGCGCTCGAGGGCGACACCCTAGTTCTCAGCCATCCCGCCGCGACGTTGGCCAAGCGGCTCGACGAACAGCGCAACGCCGACGTGATCCGCGAGGCACTTAAAAACGTGCTGGGCGTGAACTGGAAGGTTCGCTGCGAACCCACACCGCCGGACTCGTCGCCACCGAACGCACGCCGCGCAGAAGAAGATCGCGCCGAAGAAGACAGCATGCTTGCCGAGGCCGACAGCGGCTCGCGCACCGACCAGCCCCGTCGCGATCCGGAAGAGGTCGCGCTGGAACTACTTCAGAACGAGTTGGGCGCCCGCCGGATCGAGCCTTAGGGCGTCCACCACGGCCGCAGCGGCAGACCGCCGTCCCCGCCACGGTCGTCGAGCTTGACGGCCAGCACCTGGTGCAACTGAATCGCGTTGTGGTCGAAGCCTACTCGTGAGGCCGCCATGTACAGTCCCCACACCTTTGCGGTGCCGAGTCCCACTTCTTCGACTGCCTCGTCCCAGTGCTTGACCAGGTTGGCGCACCAGTCGCGAAGCGTCATCGCATAGTGGTGTCGCAGGTTCTCCTCGTGCAGCACCTCGAGTCCGACGTTTTGGATCTCGGCGATGATTCGACCCGATCCGGTGAGCTCCCCGTCGGGGAATACATACCGGTCGATGAATCCGCCCGCGTTGGCTGGATGGCGGTTGTCGTGGCGGGTGATGCAGTGGTTGAGCAGCAGGCCACCGGCGCGCAACTTCGATTGCAGGAAGCGGAAATACGGCGGATAGTTCGCGACACCGATGTGCTCGGTCAATCCGATCGACGACACCGCGTCGAACTGCGTCTCGGCGATGTCGCGGTAGTCGCCGTGCCGGACCTCTGCGAGCTCGGCGAGACCTTCCTCGGCGATCGCCTGCTGCGCCCACGCGGCCTGCTCGCTTGAGAGCGTGACACCGAGGGCCGTGACACCCTTGCGGGCCGCATAGCGCACCATGCCACCCCAGCCGCAGCCCACATCGAGAAGTCGATCACCGGGCTGCAGCCGCAACTTGTCGAACACCAGCCGGTACTTGTTTTCCTGCGCCTCCTCCAGCGTTGCGTCGCTGCGGGGATAGCAAGCGCAGGTGTAGGTCATCGACGGGCCGAGCACCCATTCGTAGAACCGGTTGGACACGTCGTAATGGTGGTGGATGGCCTCGGCGTCGCGAGATTTGCTGTGCCGCAGGCCTTCTGCGAGGCGACGCCATCGCGGCAGCGCCTCCTGGGGCGGCGGAGCGATCGGCAGCAGGTGCTCGAAGCCGATCGAGCGCACGATGTTGGCCATCACCCGCGCCGGGGGGCGCCTGAATTGCAGCTTCTCGGCAAGCGCCGCGAGCAGCGCGTACGGGTCGCCGGGGTGGACGCCCTGCGGCTCGAGGTCGCCGGACACGTAGGCCCGGGCAAGCCCGAGGTCGCCCGGCGCGGTGGCCAGGTACGTCGTTCCGCGCGGGGTACGCAAATCCAGTCCCAGCTCAGCATCACCGGGTCCTGCGCAGCTGCCGTCGTAGGCGGTGAATCGCAGCGGTAACCGACCGTCCGCTAACACCTCGAGGATCTCCGCGAGCGTCATTTTGCTCGTCGAGGTGCTCGCCGTGCCCTCCCGAAATGTTGTCATCGCCGTTGCACCGCCTTCGCGTAGAGGTCCAGAAAACGTGAGTCGGGGTCGTAGGTCTTCTTCAGGGTCTTATAGGTCTCGCCGCCGTACAGGTCATCGAACTCTTCGGGACCGTAGTACGCATCCGAATACAGCGATTTGTGCCCGTCGAGCTCGC
>JAFAWC010000410.1 GCA_019242135.1 Mycobacteriaceae bacterium
TGGCCGACGAGTTCGCTCCAACGGGCGTCGAGGTGAGCGTCGTGCTGCCGACGTTCACGAATACCGAGCTGATCGCCGGCACCCATCCCAGCTCAGCACAGAAGCCCGTGCAGCCCGAGGCCGTCGCGACCGCCGTGGTCAAGGTGCTCGATAAGCCGACCACGATCGTGTCGGTGCCGCGCCAGCTGCGGTTCGTGGCGGCCCTGGCACAGACGCTGGGCCCGCGCGGACGGCGCTGGCTTTCCAAGAGATTGGGCAACGACCGGGTGTTCCTCGACTTCGATCCGGCCGCGCGAAGGCGCTATGAGGACCGTGCCCAGCACGCGCTCGGCGTCGAGCGCTAGGAACGCAGCGCCTGGTCCAGGTCGCTGATCAGATCGTCGGTGCCCTCGAGCCCGACCGAAACCCGCACCACTGCGTCACCGAGTCCGATCGCCGCCCGCCCTTCGGGCCCCATCGCCCTGTGCGTCGTTGTCGCCGGGTGGGTGATCAATGACTTGGCATCGCCGAGGTTATTGCTGATATCGATCAGCCGCAGCTTGTCCAGCACCTCGAAAGCCCGCTGCTTGCCGGCAGTTTCGGCGGCGTCCAACGCGAACGTGATGACCGTCCCGCCGCCCGACATCTGACGTTTGGCCAGGTCGTACTGCGGATGCGAGGCCAGAAACGGATAGCGCACCCACCGCACCGCCGGATGGTTCTCCAGGAACTCAGCGATGCGCAGGGCCGACGCGGTGCTGTGCTCGACGCGCACGGCCAGCGTTTCCAGGCCCTTGAGCAGCAGCCACGCATTGAACGCCGAGATCGCCGGGCCGGTGTGGCGCATCAGCTTCTGCACCGGCCCGTCGATGTATTCCTTGTCACCGAGGATCGCCCCGCCCAGCACGCGGCCCTGCCCGTCGATGTGTTTGGTTCCCGAGTACACCACCACGTCGGCGCCCAGCGGGAAACCTTGCTGGAGCAGCGGTGTCGCAAAGACGTTGTCCAACACGACTTTCGCGCCCGCCGCGTGCGCCAGCTGGCAGACCGCCTCGATGTCGACCAACGCCTGCATCGGATTGGACGGCGTCTCGAAGAACACCGCCTGCGTCGGCTCAGACAGCGCCTTCTCCCACTGCGATAGGTCGTCGCCGTCCACGAATACGGTCTTCACACCCCACCGCGGCAGGATCTCATCGCACACCACGAAACATGACCCGAACAGGCTCCGGGCCGCTACCAGGCGATCACCGGCGCCCAGCAAGGCGCCCAGCGCGGTGAACACCGCTGCCATGCCGGTCGCGGTCGCAAAGCAGGCGGGCGCTCCCTCGATCAGCCGCAGCCGCTCCTCGAACATCGAGATCGTCGGGTTGCCGTACCGCGAGTAGACGTAGCGGTCGATGTCGCCGGCAAAAGCCTTCTCGGCCTCCGCCGCGTTCGAGTACACGTAGCCCGACGTCAGGTACATGGCCTCTGCGGTCTCCTCGAAACCCGACCGCATCAGTCCGCCGCGCACGCCGGTGGTGGCCTGGCTGACGCCCTCCGGGAGGGCAGCAGGTTCGCGGATGTTCATGACTGCTTCCACGGCAGACCCACGGCCCGCCAGCCTGACCCGCCGCGATGCCCTGACCCGTCGAGATGTCCCTCGAAGCCGTCCAACACGTTGAAAGACGGTCCGATTCCGGCCGCCGTGGCGGCCTCCGCGGCGCCGATCGACCGGTTGCCGGAGCGACACAGGAAAACGACGGGGCGCTCGCCGGGCTCGACGCCGGCCCGGATCAGTTCGTCAACGAAGCTCTCGTTGCGTTTGCCGTCGATGCCCGACCACTCGACGTACACCACGTCGCGACCGAGGTCCGAGATGTCAGGCACCCCGACGAACCGCCACTCGGCGTCGGTGCGGCAGTCGACGAGGACCGCGTCGGGGTTGTCGCTCAGCAGTTTCCAGGCCTCCTCGGGCGTGATGTCTCCTGCGTAGCTCACGTTGCCGAGTCTCCCACACGCGCCATCCCACCCGACTCGGCCCTTGCGCTGGTCAAACCCTCCTGCCGAGCAACTACCAGAACTTGCGCAGCGCGGTGGTGACCTGGTGGACCCGATCACGAGCAGCCTTGACGTCCGCCGCCGTGGCCAGCGCCACACCGAGCCGGCGGCGCGGATAACTCTTCGGGTGCCAGAAGATCCGCACGTCGCTCTCGGGGACCGCCAGCGCATCCGAAAGCGCCTGTGTCGCACGTTCGGTGCGGGAATCGTCGTGCGCAAGATCGGCGTTGGCGGTCTCTTGACCCGCGTACACCACCTGCGCCGCTCCGGGCGTGATCATGATGGTGTCCACCGGCAGCCCCAGGATCGCGCGGGCGTGCAACTCGAACTCCGACAGCCGCTGCGATCGCAGCGTGACAAGGCCGCTGTCATCGGGCCGCGGGCTGACGTCCACGAAGTACACCTCGTTGCCTTTGACCAGCAGCTCCACGCCGTACACTCCCCGGCCGCCCAACGCGTTGACGATCCGGGCCGCGATCGACCTGGCGGCGTCGTTGGCCGCGTCGGTCATCTCCTGGGGCTGCCACGACTCCAGCACGTCACCGTCGACCTGCCGGTGGCCGATCGGTTCGCAGAACTGCACCCGGCCGGCGCTGCGCACCGTCAGCAGCGTGACCTCGTGGTCGATCTCGACCATCGTCTCGGCGATCACCCGCGTGTTCGCCACCCGCCCGCCCGCAGCGGCGGCCCGATCCCACGCCGGCGCGACGTCTTCTTGCCGCAAGAGCACAGACTCGCCGTCCCCCGCAGCTCCGGTAACCGGCCGCACCACCAGCGGAAAGCCCGCATGCGCAGCAATCGCGCCGAGCTCGTCGACGGATCCGGCGAACCAGAACGGCGCCGTCGGCAGACCGAGCTCATCGGCGGCCAGCCGCCGCAGGCCCTCCCGGTCCAGGCTCAACCGACTGCTGCGCGCGGTGGGCACCACGTCGGTAACCCCCCGCTCACCGACCGCGACGAGGGCGTCGTTGTCGATGACGGGCCCGCCACCGGGGTCCCACCCCTCGGTGACGACGTAATCGGGCTGCTCGCGCTCGATCACCGCGGTCAACTCGTCGGGGTCGGTCATCTTGACGACGACGCTGCGGTCCGCGACACCGTGAGCGGGCGCCTCGGCGTAGCGATCGACCGCGATCACCACCGCGCCCAGCCGGCCGAACGCGGTGACCAGCTCGCGGCTCAACTCGCCCGCGCCGAGAATCATTACGCTCAGCGGCCGCGTCTCATCGGTCACGGGGCCAGCCTGCCAGATAGCTCCGCTCGGCCGGAGCTGCTCACCCCAGCAGCACGTCCACGTAGCACCACCGCCACGATTCGCCCGGCTCAGCCGATTGCATTACCGGGTGACCCGTCTCGTGGAAGTGGGCACTGGCATGTTTGTGCAGGCTGGAATCACAGCAGCCGACATGCCCGCAGCTCACGCACATCCGCAAGTGAGCCCAGCTCGATTCGCCGAGTTCCGCACACTCCTGGCAGCGGCCGGGTGTCACCGCGGCTGGCGCGGCGGCACCGGCCGCGGCCGTCAGGTGCGAGCAGGACTGCGGGGGGTCGGGTGCACGGCGCCGCATGCTGCTCAAGGATAGGCACGTGAATCACTCACTGTTGCTGCTGCTCGTGGGCGGTGTGCTGATCGCGGCGCTGGCCCGGCGCTCCCATCTGTCGTCGGCGTTGGTCCTGGTCGTCGCCGGCCTGGCCATCGGCCTGATTCCCGGGGTTCCGTCGGTGGAGCTGCAACCCAACTTCGTGCTGTCGGTGATCCTGCCGCCGTTGCTGTGGTCGGCCGGTCTGGAGAGCTCCTACGTCGCGCTGCGGAAGAACTTCCGGCCGATCGCCCTGATGGCGGTCGGGTTGCCGGTGGCGACCGCGTTCGCTGTCGGATTCGTCGCGCATCGCACCGTTCCCGCGCTGACCCCTGCGGCGGCGCTGACGTTGGGGGCGATCGTCGCCCCGCCCGACGCGGTGTCAGCCACCTCGATCGGCCGCCGGCTGGGCCTGCCACGCCGGATCATGACGCTGCTCGGCGGCGAGAGCCTGCTCAACGACGCCACGGCGCTGACCCTCTACAAGGTGTCGCTGGCCGCAGCGATCGGCACCGCGGTCAGCTGGCCCCGTGGGTTGGGCACGTTCGCACTGGCCACCGCCGGCGGCGTGCTGGTCGGCGGGCTGTTCGGCACGGTCATCGATTTCATCCGCTCGCGGCTGCTGGACGACGCGGTGATGGAGAGCGCCGTCGGGCTGGTCGCGCCGTTCGTCGTCTACGTCGTCGCCGAGTACGTCCACGGCTCGGGTGTGCTGGCGGTCGTCGTCGCAGCGCTGATGCTGGGCCAGCGTTCCACTCACGCCAGTTACGCGACCCGGCTGCAGGATAAGGCCGTGTGGAAGGCACTGCAGCTGATCTTGGAGGCGATCGCATTCCTGCTGATCGGCCTGCAGCTGCCCGGGGTGGTCCGCGCGATGCACGGCGTGCCGGCATCGGAGTTCATCTGGTCAGCACTGGCCGTGTTCGTGACGGTGCTGCTCGTGCGCATCGTGTGGATTTATGTCTTCACCTACCTGCCGCGGGCGATGTTCGCAGGAATACGGGAAGGCGATCCGGCGCCGGCGCCCGGGCAGGTGTTCGTGGTCGCGTGGGCGGGCATGCGCGGCGTGGTGTCGCTGGCCGCCGCATTCGCGGTGCCGATCACGACGGCGTCGGGCACGTTCCCGGGCCGCCCGTACATCGTGTTCCTGACGTTCGTCGTGGTGGTCGGCACACTGCTGCTGCACGGCTTGACGCTGCCTTGGGTCATAAGGATTTTCGGGGTGCAAGGCGACGACGCGCATCGGGATGCGGTCAAGCTCGCGGCGGCTCAGGATCGGGCGACCCGCGCGGCCGCCGAACGCCTCGACGAGTTGGTCGCGGCGGAGCAGCAACACGGCCCCTCCGATATCCACGAACACGCCGCAAAGATCTTGACGCACTGGAACGAACGCCGCCGCAACGCCGCCTGGGAGCAATTGGGCCGAAGCGATGAGGAGATCGGCGAAAGCCCGGCCTCCGCGTTCAAGCGACTGCGACTGGAAATGCTTGCCGCCGAGCGGAAAACCTTCATCGAGGAGCGTGACGCCGGCCGCATCGATGACGAGCTGCTGCGCGCAGCGTTGCGCGGTCTCGACCTGGAGGAGGCAACGCTCAGGCGCGATTGACTCCCCCGGTGCGGGCGGTGCCGGAGCTGCCCAGAAAGAGGCCACTGACGATGAGCACCCAGACCGGGAAGACCAAGGCACCCACATGCTGAGATCGCTTGCGACGAGAATGGAAACGGCCACCAGATAGGTCACTCCTACGAGCCACTTCGGCATGAGTCGGGTCGGTAGCCAGATCGTCGCCGAAATCGATGACTCGGCGCCGAATCCGGCGACGGCATGAGCTCCGTCGAGTGTGGGTTTTGCGACGAACACGGTTGACGACCGGGTCGTCAAACCCGCACTGGCGCAACGGCTCCTGCAAAGATCCTGGTACACCGCTAGGACAACGAAACGGCGGTCTCTTTAGCCGCGGTAGTCCAGATGAAGATGCTTCAAAATCGGGAGAAATGACGTGCAGGTCCACGCACTGCACGCCGCGACCGCGGCAGGGAAAACCAGTCCGAAAATGCTTGCTGTGTGTTTGGCGGTAACCGGTGTCTTTGCCCGCGCCAAGTGCTTGATTTGGACATAGTCATGACTGCGCCCGACGAGATCGAGGAGACTGACGGTGTCTGGTGGGAAACGGAACATCCTGGTCCTGTTGGCGGTCAGCGTGCTGGTGTTTTCGGGATGCGGTGGCAAACACAGCCCGCAGTCCTCGTCGAGCACCCCTTCGGTCCCGGTGAATTGCGGCGGCAAGAAAGTTCTGCAGGCGAGCGGCTCGACCGCGCAAACGGGCGCGATGGAGCAGTTCGTTTACGCATATATCCACGCTTGCCCCGGCTACACGCTGGACTACAACGCCAACAGTTCCGGTGCCGGGGTGGCCGATTTCACCAGTAACAAAACGGATCTCGCCGGCACGGACTCACCGTTGGATGAATCGAAGGGAGAGCCGGCCAAGGCGCAGCAGCGCTGCAGCTCGACGGCCTGGGACCTGCCGGCGGTGTTCGGCCCGATCGCGGTCACCTTCAACATCAACGGCGTGAGCTCGCTGACTCTGGACGGGCCCACCACCGCGAAAATCTTCAACGGCGCGATCACGAAGTGGAATGATCCGGCTATCGCGCAGCTCAATTCGGGCGCGAACCTGCCGCCGACGGACATCCACGTCGTCTTCCGAAGCGACGGTTCGGGTACCACGGACAACTTCCAGCACTACCTCGACGCCGCGTCCAACGGCGCGTGGGGTAAGGGCACCGGCAAGACGTTCAACGGTGGTGTCGGTGAGCCCGCCAAAGGCAACGAGGGCGTGGTGACGGTCCTGAAGCGAACCGATGGGTCGGTCACCTACAACGAGTGGGCGTTTGCGGTCGGTCATCAGCTGAACAAAGCCCAGATCGTCACATCAGCCGGTCCGGATCCGGTGTCGATCACTCCCGACTCGGTCAGCAAGACGATCGCCGGGGCAACGGTCAAGGGGCAGGGCAATGATCTGGTGCTGGACACGTCGACCTTCTACAAACCGACCCAGCGCGGTGCCTATCCGATCGTCCTGGCGACCTATGAGGTCGTTTGCTCCAAGTATCCGGACGCCGCGACTGGGGCGGCCGTAAAAGCATTCATGCAGGCCACAGTTGGTGCCGGCCAGGAAGGTTTAGACCAGTATGGCTACATCCCGTTGCCGAGCTCGCTCAAATCGAAATTGTCGTCGGCGGTGAACGCCATCCAGTGATCGGCGGGGGGGTGACAACGACGCCCCCCCAAGTCCCCTTCTCGGTGTTTTGGCGTGAGTTTTGCTGTGGCCGCTTCGCTGAGCAATTACCGTGTTCACCGGCACAACAATCGATCTGTGCGTGGCGGCGCTGTGGGCGCCGGGAGCCCACTCCAAGGTCCGCCGTCGGGATCGCGCGGCCGGTCTGGAGGGAGGGTCGACGGTGAGCGACATCGAGCCTGGGTCCGAGCCTGGGCCACGAGTGGGCTCGCAGTTTGGCCCGTATCAGCTGAACCGGCTGCTGGGCCGCGGCGGGATGGGTGAAGTCTACGAGGCCGAGGACACCCGCAAGCACCGAGTGTCGCGTTGAAGCTGATCTCCGAGCAGTACTCCGCCAACCCGGTGTTTCGCGCCCGGATGCAACGCGAGGCCGACACCGCGGGCCGGATGATCGAACCCCATGTGGTGCCCATCCACGACTACGGCGAGATCGACGGTCAGTTCTATGTGGACATGCGCCTGATCGACGGCATCGATCTGCGCACCTTGGTGAAGCGCTATGGTCCGCTGACACCGCCCCGGGCGGTGGCCATCGTGCGTCAGATCGCTGCCGCGCTGGACGCCGCGCATGCCATCGGGGTGATGCATCGCGATGTCAAGCCGGAAAACATTCTGGTCACTGGAAATGACTTCGCCTATCTGGTGGATTTCGGTCTGGCTCGCGCTGCCACCGACGCCGGGCTGACCCAGCCCGGGAGCACAATGGGCACCTACCACTACATGGCCCCCGAGCGGTTCAAAAGTGACGAGGTCACCTATCGCGCCGACATCTATGCGCTGGCCTGTGTGTTGCACGAGGCGTTGACCGCGTCGCGCCCGTATCGGACCAATAGCGTCGAACGGCTGATAACTGCGCATCTGATGGAGCCGGCGCCGCGACCCAGCCAGCTGCGGCCCGGGAAGGTTCCGGAGGCCTTGGACGAGGTGGTAGCCACCGGCATGGCCAAGAACCCCGAGGAGCGCTACCACAGCGCCGGTGACCTGGCCGCCGCCGCTTACGAGGCGCTGACCGCACCCGAGAAGCGCCAGTCCGCCACGATCCTGGAGCAAAGCGAGAAAACGACCATCCCGGTCAACGTCGCCGATCAGCTGCCTCCCGCGCCATCGCAAGGCGGCGCGCCGAGCGTGGTTCCTCCCGCGCCGTCGCAAGGCGGCGCCCCGAGCGTGGTTCCCCCCGCGCCATCGCAAGGCGGCGCCCCGAGCGTGGCCCCCCAAGCGCCGTCACCCGCTGCCGAGACGATGGCTGTTCCCATCCCGTCGCAAGGCGGCCCTGGGGCCTCGGCCCCTTCTGGCTCGTGGCCGCGAACGCCAACACCATCCACCCCGCCGACGTGGACGCCCGCCGCCGGCGCCGAGACAATGGTTGCTTCCACCCCGTCGCACCCTGGGACCTCGACCCCTTCTGGCTCGTGGCCGCGAACCCCAACACCACCCACCCCGCCGACGTGGACGCCCGCCGCCGGCAGTGGCAGCTGGCCCAGCCAACCCGGTTTCCCCTCCGCGGTCACCCCCCGGGTCGGTCGGCCACCCGACGAGAAGGAGCCGGCCCGGCCCGACCGCAAACGCAAGCTGTTGCTCATTGTCGGTGCTGTCGTGCTTCTAGTTATCGCCATTGGCGGCGGCCTCGGGTACTGGCTCACGCGGCCGAAATCCCCACCGGCACCGCCACCGTGGAACTCGGCGACCGGGCAGACGACGCTGCCGTTCAACGGCCTCACTTTCCGCCTCTCCCCCGGCGGCGTCGCGCTCGATAGCGCCGGCAATGTGTATGTCACCAACCAGGGCATGTCGGGTCGCGTGGTGAAACTGGCGGTCGGCTCAAGCACCCCTCAGGAGCTGCACTTCGATGGTCTTTACGAGCCGCAGGGTGTGGCGGTGGATAGCTCCGGGGCCGTGTACGTCACCGACTTCAACCATCGGGTGGTGAAGATGGCGGCTGGGTCGAACACTCAGACCGAGCTGCCGTTTACCGGCCTCAATTTCCCCGAGGGTGTGGCGGTGGACAGCAGCGGCAACGTCTACGTCGCCGACCGCGGCAACGACAGGGTGGTGAAGTTGACTGCCGGATCGAACACCCAGACCGACCTGTTGACCGGCCTGAATCACCCAAACGGTGTGGCCGTGGACAGTGCCGGCAACGTGTATGTCAGCGACTCCGACAACAACAAGGTGCTCAAGATGGCGCCCGGAGCGAGCGCACCGACCACGTTGCCGGTCACCGGGCTCACCGTCCCCTGGGGTATTGCGGTGGACAGCGACGGCACCGTGTACGTCACCGACCATGAAACCGGCAAGGTGGTGAAGTTGGCGCCCGGAGCGAGCGCACCGACTCCGCTCCCGATCACTGACCTGAACACCCCGTTGGGCTTGGCCGTCGACAGCGCCGGGAATGTGTACGTCGCCGACCGCGGCAACGACCAGATCGTGAGGCTGGCGACGGGCTGACTTCGCCGAAACCGTTGCGGCCGTCCTCAGCCGGGCACATCAATCACCACAACGGTGATGTTGTCGGGTCCACCGCCGCGATTGGCCGCGTCGATAAGGGCCCGACACGCCTCGTCGGCGTCAGGGGCCGCGGCAAGTATGTCGGCCATGCTGGTGTCGTCGACCACGCCATGCAGGCCATCCGTGCACAGCACAATCCGGTCTCCCGGGCGCAAATCGAACGTGCCCACGTCCGGCGTAGCGGGTGGTTTCATCATCACGTATCGGGTCAGCACGCCGCGGGCCGGATTGCCGGTGGTGTCGGCGTCGGCGTCAAGGTGTTGATCGTCGATGAGGGCCTGAATCAGGGTGTGGTCACGGGTGAGCTGCTGCATGCTGTGATCACGGAACAGGTACGCGCGACTGTCGCCGAGGTGCGCGACGACGGCCCGAGAGGCGGCGACGACCACAGCGACGACCGTCGTGCCGGCCCCAGTGATAGCTGGATCGCTTTCACCCTGCGAGTGCAGGTCATCGGACAGCTGGGCGACCACTTTGCCCAGCAAGGTTTCGATGCCAGCATCAGTGAGATCGCGCTCGGTGAGCTGGCGTCGTAGATAGTCCGGTAGCAGTTCAGTTGCCAATTGCGCGGCCGCCGCACCGTTGGTACTCGTGGCGACGCCGTCGGCAACCATATACAGGCCCTGAGCAGGGTCGGCCGTCCACCGGTCGTCGTTTCGCGGGCGTCGCTGGCCGGGGTCACTGTGGCCGGCGTATCCAAGTCCCGACTCCACCTCAACCTCCGCACGGCTGTGTCCTGCCTAACCGCGAGCTGACTGCCAGGAGCATATGCACCCCACGGCGCATTGGGAACGATTCGCTTCGAGTTCGCGGCCTACGGCCTGGCCGTCTTAGAGGTTTGCCTGAAAGCCCCATTTGATTGTCGGGTGGGCCGGTCAGGATTTAGCGTTGTGATGGAGCGCAGCCCTACGTAACGCATCGCTGCCTCGCCCGGAGCGGTAGCTGACGCCGGCGACCGGGTTCGGCGTTGCTGGAGGAGTCGGCCATGGGTAACACCCGGCTGGGTGTGGGCGCCAGACTCGGGCCCTACCTGCTCAAGAGATCGCTGGGCCGCGGCGGCATGGGCGAGGTATTCGAGGCCGAGAACACCGA
>JAFAWC010000414.1 GCA_019242135.1 Mycobacteriaceae bacterium
CCTCCGGCATTCGCGACGAGGCACGGACTGAAGGTCGCAAGATCCTCGAGGAGATGAAAGGACGTGCCTCCGAAGAGTCGGGCCTCGCACTGCAAAAGGCCGGAGAGGAACTCAAGCAGCAGTCGGACATGATCGGCGCCGATCTGAGGTCCTCGATGGAGACGTTGGCGGGGACGCTGGCCAGCCGCGTGCTGGGCGTGGATGTCGCGCGGGAAGCCGCAGCGAAGACGGGACGGTGAAGTGTCGACGTTCATCGGACAACTGGTCGGTTTCGCGGTCATCACGTTTCTGGTGTGGCGTTACGTCGTTCCGCCAATTCGCAGGTTGATGTCCAACCGCCAGGACACCGTCCGCAAGCAACTTGAGGACAGTGCCAGCGCTCAGCGGCGACTCGGGGAATCCAAGCAAGCACACGACAAAGCGCTGCGCGACGCCGAAGAAGAGGCCAAGAGCATCGTCGAAGACGCCAGGGCGGACGCGAAGAGCATCGCCGAACAGCTTCGAGTCCAGGCCGACGCTGAGGTCGACCGCGTGAGACTCCAAGGGCAGCAGCACATCCAACTACTGCGCGCGCAGTTCATCCGCCAGCTGCGCCAAGACCTCGGCGTCGAGGCCGTGCGGCGGGCCGGCGAACTGGTGCGTGACCATGTTTCCGACCCCAGCGCGCAGGCCGAGACCGTCGACCGCTTCCTCGACGAGCTGGATGCGATGGCGCCGTCGAGCATCACGATTGACGATCCCGCCACAGCGAAGCTGCGGGCGGCGAGCCGCGAGGCGCTGGCGACGCTGGTTGACCGCTTTGACGACGTCACCAGCGACCTGTCCGTCGGGCAGTTGGAAACCCTGGCAGACGATTTGGCCGCCGTCGTCGGCCTGCTTGGACGTGAAGCGATCCTGACCAGACACCTGGCCGACCCGACCGGTGATCCCAGCCCGAAGGTGCGCCTTTTGGAGTCGGTGCTCGGCGACAAGGTCGGCGATCCCGCGTTGGAGGTGCTCAAGGCGGCGGTTTCGGGTCGGTGGTCTTCCGACGCCAACTTGGTCGATGCCGTCGAGCATGCCGCCAGACTGGCGCTGCTGGTCCGCGCCGAACGCGGCCGCCACGCCGACGAGGTCGAGGAGCAGCTGTTCTGGTTCGGCCGCATTCTTGACGGGGAACCGCTGATGTCCACATTGTTGAGCGACTACACGCGGCCGGCCGACGGCCGGGTTCAGTTGCTCAAGGATGTGCTCGACCACAGCAACGGAGTGAACGCTACGACCGAAGCGCTGCTGACGCAGACGGTAGAACTGATGCGGGGCGGCCGGGCGGACGAGGAGATTGCGTCCTTGGCCCAGTTGGCCGTCGCTCGGCGCGGCGAGATCGTCGCGCACGCCAAGTCCGCGGTCGAGCTGACCGACGCTCAGCACAGACGGCTGACGGAGGTACTCGGCCGCATCTACGGGCATCCGGTGTCGGTACAACTGCAAGTCGACCCGAAGGTGCTGGGCGGTCTCTCGGTGTCGATCGGCGACGAGGTGATCGACGGAACCTTGGCCTCGCGACTGGCGCAGGCCCGCAACCGGCTGCCCGACTGAAACTTTCACACGAACAGACCCGATACGAAGCAGAAAGACAAAAGCCATGGCAGAGTTGACGATTTCACCCGACGACATCCAGGGTGCGATCGAGGAGTATGTCTCGAGCTTCACCGCCGACACGGCGCGTGAAGAGGTTGGCACGGTCATCGACGCCGGCGACGGAATCGCCCACGTCGAGGGCCTGCCGTCCGTGATGATGCAGGAACTTCTCGAGTTCGAGGGTGGGGTGCTCGGCGTCGCACTGAACCTCGATGAGCACAATGTCGGCGCGGTAATCCTCGGCAATTTTGAACAGATCGAGGAAAGCCAGCAAGTCAAGCGCACAGGCGAAGTGCTGTCGGTACCCGTCGGCGACGCGTTTTTGGGTCGGGTCGTCAATCCGCTGGGCCACCCGATCGACGGGCGTGGCGACATCGAGTCAGAAGAACGTCGCGCGTTGGAGATCCAGGCGCCGTCGGTGGTGCAACGGCAGGGTGTCAGCGAGCCGCTGCAGACCGGCATCAAGGCGATCGATTCGCAGACGCCGATCGGCAGGGGTCAGCGTCAGCTGATCATCGGCGACCGCAAGACCGGCAAGACTTCGATTTGTGTGGACACCATCCTCAACCAGCGACAGAACTGGGAGAGCGACGATCCCAAGCAGCAGGTCCGGTGCGTGTATGTCGCCGTCGGGCAGAAAGGCACCACGATTGCCAGCGTGCACAACGCGTTGGAAGAGGGTGGTGCGATGGACTACACCACGATCGTGGCCGCCCCGGCGTCGGATTCGGCGGGTTTCAAATGGCTTGCGCCCTATACCGGCTCGGCCATCGGCCAGCACTGGATGTACGACGGCAAGCACGTTTTGATCGTGTTCGACGACCTGTCCAAGCAGGCAGAGGCCTATCGCGCGATCTCGCTGCTGCTGCGCCGGCCACCGGGGCGCGAGGCCTATCCGGGCGACGTGTTCTATCTGCACTCCCGGCTACTGGAGCGCTGCGCCAAGCTATCCGACGAAATGGGCGGTGGCTCATTGACCGGCCTGCCGATCATCGAGACCAAGGCCAACGACATCTCCGCCTACATCCCGACCAACGTCATCTCGATCACCGACGGCCAGTGCTTCCTCGAAAGTGACCTGTTCAATCAGGGTGTGCGGCCGGCGATCAACGTCGGTGTGTCGGTCTCGCGTGTGGGGGGCGCCGCTCAAATCAAGGCGATGAAAGAGGTTGCCGGTTCGTTGCGGTTGGACCTGTCGCAATACCGCGAACTGGAGTCGTTCGCAGCCTTTGCCTCAGACCTCGACGAGAACAGCAGAAAGCAGCTGGACCGCGGTGCCCGGCTGGTCGAAGTGCTCAAACAACCTCAGCATCAACCGATGCCGGTCGAAGAGCAGGTGGTCGCGATCTTCCTGGGCACCAGAGGACACCTGGACCCGGTACCGGTGGATGATGTCCGGCGTTTCGAGACCGAGTTTCTCGACCACATGCGCGGTTCAGAGGAGGAAATCCTCAAGGAAATCAGGGAGTCCAAGACCCTCTCCGACGAGACGGCCGACAAGCTCGAAGACGCGATCACCCAATTCAAGAAGGGATTCGCGACATCCGACGGTAGTTCCGTCGTTCCCGACGAACACGTCGACGCCATGGACGACGAAGATGTCGAAAAGGAATCGGTAAAGGTCCGTAAGCGGCCGCCGGAGAAGAAGAGCGAGAAGAAGAGCTAGGTCTAGATGGCTGCCACACTTCGCGAGCTTCGCGGACGGATTCGCTCTGCCGGGTCGATCAAGAAGATCACCAAGGCTCAGGAGATGATCGCGACATCGCGCATCGCCAAGGCCCAGTCCCGGCTGGAGGCCGCCCGGCCCTACGCGTTTGAGATCACCGCCATGCTGACGAATCTGGCCAACGAATCCGCGCTGGACCATCCGCTGCTCGTCGAGCGCGAGAACCCGCGGCGCGCCGGCGTGCTGGTCGTGTCGTCGGATCGAGGTCTGTGCGGCGCGTACAACGCCAATGTGTTCCGGCGCTCCGAGGAACTGTTCTCGCTTATCCGCGAAGAGGGCAAGACCCCCGTCCTCTATGCAGTAGGCCGGAAGGCGTTGAACTACTACTCCTTCCGAAACTGGAAGATCACTGATTCGTGGACGGGCTTCTCCGAGAAGCCGGCGTACGAAAACGCCCAGGAGATCGCCAAAACTATGGTGGACGCCTTCCTCGCCGGCGTCGATGACGAAGGCGATGAGCCCGGGCCCGACGGTGTTCTCGGCGTGGATGAACTGCACATCGTGTACACAGAGTTCAAGTCGATGATGTCGCAGGTCGCGGTAGCGCATCGCATCGCACCGATGGTCGTCGAGTATGTCGAAGAGGACACCGGTCCCCGCACATTGTTCTCGTTCGAGCCGGACGCGACGACACTGTTCGAAACCTTGCTGCCGAGATATGTGACCACCCGAATCTTCGCAGCCCTGCTGGAGTCCGCCGCCTCGGAATCGGCGTCTCGACGGCGGGCGATGAAATCGGCCAGTGACAACGCAGACGATCTCATTCGCGACCTCACCCTGCAGGCCAACCGGGAACGGCAGGCGCAGATCACTCAGGAAATCAGTGAAATCGTCGGCGGCGCGAACGCGTTGGCCGACGCCGCCAAATAGCACCCAAAGGAAAGCGAAGACATGACCGCCACGGCGCAGCGCGAAACCGACAAAAAGAAAGACCGGATCAACGGTCGGGTGGTGCGTGTCACCGGCCCGGTTGTCGACGTGGAGTTCCCCCGCGGCGCGGTGCCCGAGTTGTTCAACGCGCTGCGCACCGAGATCACATTCGAGGATCTGGCCAAGACGTTGACTCTGGAGGTTGCCCAGCACCTGGGCGACAACCTCGTACGTTGCATTTCGCTGCAGCCGACGGACGGCCTGGTCCGCGGCGTCGAGGTGGTCAACACGGGAGCGTCGATCTCCGTACCCGTGGGCGACGGTACGAAGGGCCACGTGTGGAACGCGCTCGGGGTGTGCCTCGACGAAGAAGACTACGGCTCCGACCTCGACCGCTGGCCGATTCACCGTAAGCCGCCGGCCTTCGATGAACTCGAGCCACGGACCGAGATGCTGGAGACGGGCCTCAAGGTCGTCGACCTGCTGACGCCTTACGTGCGGGGCGGCAAGATCGCATTGTTCGGTGGCGCCGGTGTCGGCAAGACAGTATTGATTCAGGAGATGATCAACCGTATCGCCCGTAACTTCGGTGGCACTTCGGTTTTCGCCGGGGTCGGCGAGCGGACTCGCGAGGGCAACGACTTGTGGGTTGAACTTGGTGAGGCCAACGTGCTGAAGGACACCGCGCTGGTGTTCGGCCAGATGGACGAGCCGCCCGGCACCCGCATGCGGGTGGCGCTTTCCGCGCTGACCATGGCGGAATACTTCCGTGACGAGCAGGGCCAAGACGTGCTGCTGTTCATCGACAACATCTTCCGGTTCACCCAGGCCGGCTCGGAGGTGTCGACGCTTCTTGGCCGCATGCCGTCGGCCGTGGGATATCAGCCTACGCTCGCCGACGAGATGGGCGAGCTTCAGGAGCGCATCACATCGACTCGCGGACGGTCGATTACCTCGATGCAGGCTGTCTATGTGCCGGCCGACGATTACACCGACCCCGCTCCTGCGACCACGTTCGCGCATTTGGACGCCACGACGGAGCTCAGTCGAAACGTGTTCTCCAAGGGCATTTTCCCAGCGGTGGATCCCCTCGCATCCAGCTCGACGATCCTTGACCCATCGGTCGTCGGCGACGAGCACTACCGGGTGGCGCAGGAAGTCATCCGAATCCTGCAGCGCTACAAGGACCTTCAGGACATCATTGCGATCCTCGGTATCGACGAGCTCTCCGAAGAGGACAAGCAGCTGGTCCAGCGCGCGAGGCGCATCGAACGGTTCCTGTCGCAGAACATGATGGCCGCCGAGCAGTTCACCGGTCAGCCGGGTTCGACGG
>JAFAWC010000244.1 GCA_019242135.1 Mycobacteriaceae bacterium
GATGCGGTGTGAATTCGACCCGGCGTCGGGTTCGGTGATCGCGAACGCCATCGTGAGCGATCCGTCCGCGATGCCTGGCAGCCACCGCTGCTTTTGCGCGTCGGTGCCGAACTTGCTGATGATCGTGCCGTCGATGGCGGGCGAGACCACCATCATCAGCAGCGCACAACCCTGCGCGGCCATCTCCTCCATCACCAGCGACAGCTCATACATTCCCGCACCGCCGCCGCCGTACTCTTCGGGTAGATTCACCCCGAGGAAGCCGAGTTTGCCTGCCTCGCTCCACAATTCGTCGGTGTGCTGGCCGGCCCGGGCCTTGTCCAGGTAGTAGTCCTGTCCATAGTTGGCGGCCATCGCCGCGACCGACTTTCGCAACGCCTGGCGTTCCTCGCTCTCCACGAAGCCGCCGTCGGACCCGCGGTCCGCGTGTTGCTGGCCTGTCATACCTGATCCTCCTTGGTAGGGCTGTCGACACGGGCGAGCACGGCGCCCAGTTCGACCTGTTGGCCGACCTCGGCGGGTAGTTCGGCCAGCACACCGTCTTTGGGTGACGTGACGACGTGCTCCATCTTCATCGCCTCTAGCCACACGATCGGCTGGCCGACGGTCACGGTGTCGCCGACCTGCGCGCCGAGCCGGCTCACGGCTCCGGGCATCGGCGCCACCAGAGAGCCGGGCTGCAGTGCCGATCCGGGGTCGGGAAAACGGGAAACGGCCGTCAGTTCCACCGGCCCGGCGGCGGAGTCGACGAAGATGCGCTCGCCGTATCGCGCGACGGCGAATGGCCACTCGACGTCGTCGATGCGCAGTACCACGTCCTCGGGTGTGGCCGATATCAGTGCCACTGTTTCCATGCCGGGCACCACCAGCCGGCCGCGCTCGAAGCGGTACCGCACCTGATGTTCAGCTTCGGCGGTGTCGGTGTAGGTCTTGACCTGAAAGCCCGACGCCAGGTTGCGCCATCCCGACGGAATGGCGGCGAACACCGTCGCGGTGGCCCGCCGGTGCGCGGCGTCGGCGAGCGCGGCGGCCAGGGCCGACCAGCCGACGGCGTCCGCCCCGGCGAGCGGCCGGCTCAGCGCCGCGAGGTCATGGGTCTCGAAGAACGCCGTGTCGGTGTCGCCCGCGATGAACGCCGGGTGCCGCAGCACGTTGACCAGCAAGTCGCGGTTGGTGCGCACGCCGTGCACCCGCGCGCGTGCAAGGGCGTCGGCGAGCAGCGCCGCGGCATGCGTGCGGCCGGGCGCATAGGAGATGACCTTGGCCAGCATCGGGTCGTAGTGCACAGAGACGGTCGACCCGTCGACGACGCCGGCATCGACCCTCACTCCGGTTCGGGTCAGCGGGACGAACACCGCCTGGGCGGTGGGGACGGCGAAGGCGTGCAGTGTGCCGGCCTGCGGCTGCCAACCGCGCGCCGGATCCTCGGCGTACAGCCGCGCCTCGATCGAATAACCTTGCGCTACAGGCGGTTCCGGACCCAAGCGGGCGCCGTGGGCGACCTGCAGCTGCAGTTCGACCAGGTCCAGTCCGGTGACGCATTCGGTGACCGGGTGCTCGACCTGCAGGCGGGTGTTCATCTCCAGGAAGTAGAACGACCCGTCCTCGTCGGCGAGGAACTCGACCGTGCCGGCTCCGGCGTAGCCGATCGCGGTCGCGGCCTGGCGTGCCGCGTCGAAGAGTTTGTCGCGCATCCCGGGGGTGCGTTCGACCAGCGGTGAGGGCGTCTCCTCGATGACCTTCTGGTGCCGGCGCTGAATTGAGCACTCGCGTTCGCCGACGGCCCACACGGTGCCGTGGTCGTCGGCGAGCACCTGCACCTCGATGTGTCGTCCGCGCGGGAGGTACCGCTCGCAGAACACCGTGTCGTCGCCGAACGCCGACGCGGCCTCCCGTCGGGCCGCGGCGACCTCGGTTGGCAGCGCGGACAATTCGGTGACCACTCGCATGCCGCGGCCGCCGCCCCCCGACGACGCCTTGACGAGCACCGGCAGTTGCGAGTCGGTGACACCGGCGGGGTCGAGCTCGTCGAGTACCGGAACCCCGGCCGCCGCCATGATCTTCTTGGCCTCGATCTTGCTGCCCATCGCGGCCACCGCCGCCACCGGCGGACCGATCCACACCAACCCGGCGTCCTGCACCGCCGCGGCGAATTCCGGATTCTCCGAGAGGAATCCGTAGCCGGGATGGATCGCGTCGGCGCTTGCGGATTTCGCGGCAGCGATCAGCGCGGCGCTGTTGAGGTAGCCGTCCGTGCCGGGCAGCTGTACCCGCACGTCGGCCTCGGCGACGTGCGGCGCATCGGCGTCGGGCTCGGTGTACACCGCGACGGTGCCCACGCCGAGCCGACGGCACGTGGCGAACACCCGCCGGGCGATCTCGCCCCGGTTGGCCACCAGCACTCGATTTATCAACTCAAGCTATCTCCTCTTCGCGCAAGCGCTCATCGGCGCTATCTCCTCTTCGCGCAAGCGCTCATCGGCGCTATCTCCTCTTCGCGCAAGCGTTCATCGGCCCTCACATCCGGAAGACGCCGAAGTTGCTGGTGCCCTCGACCGGCGCGTTGGCGATGGCGGACATGCACATGCCCAGCACCGTGCGGGTGTCACGCGGATCGATCACACCGTCGTCGTACAGCCGTCCCGACAAGAACAGCGGCAGTGACTCCGCTTCGATCTGCGCCTCGATGGCGGCTCT
>JAFAWC010000273.1 GCA_019242135.1 Mycobacteriaceae bacterium
GCCCTCGTACACCACCCACGAGACGCCGTCGACGTCCTGGGCGCCGGTGGGGTGACGGTCATCGCCGAACGAGTCGATCAGCCGGTGTTCGTCGGCGTTGCTCTGCGTCAGGCTGACATACATGCCGCTGGGGGTCAGATAACCGACTGTCGACGTGCGTGCGGCGTCGATGGCGCCCCGCCGCCCGGAGTTGGAGTGCCAGCCGTCGGGAAGCTTCGGCAGGCGCACGGGGAAGCCCAGCTGGGCGGCATCCGCGCGCAGCGCGGCGGGTGCGTCGTAGCTCGGCGCCGGCCCGGTTTTCGTCGAGGTGGCCTGGAAGGAGCACATGCCGGCCAGGCCGGCCAACACGATGCACGCGACCACCAGCGGCGCCAGCGACCAGAACATGTCGCGGCCGTCCTGCAGCAGTCGCGGTTTCTGGTCCCGGGGGACCGGGCCGGGTTGGCTCGTCACGCCGCCCAGTATCCCAGCTCGCTGGCGGCCACCCCGTTCTGGGAGAATCGCCGCATGGATCGTCGCCGAGGTGAAGCCCCTGACCGTAACCTCGCACTCGAACTGGTACGGGTCACCGAAGCCGGCGCGATGGCGGCGGGACGCTGGGTGGGCCGCGGCGACAAGGAGGGCGGCGACGGTGCGGCGGTCGACGCGATCCGCCAGCTGGTGAACTCGGTGTCGATGCGCGGCGTCGTGGTCATCGGTGAGGGTGAGAAGGACAACGCCCCGATGCTCTACAACGGCGAGGAAGTCGGCAACGGCGACGGCCCCGATTGCGACTTCGCCGTCGACCCGATCGACGGCACGACGCTGATGAGCAAGGGCCTGCCCAACGCGATCTCGGTGCTGGCGGTCGCCGAACGCGGTGCGATGTACGACCCGTCGGCGGTGTTTTACATGAACAAGATCGCGGTCGGCCCGGACGCGGTCGACGCGATAGACATCACCGCACCGATGGGCGACAACATCCGGCGGGTAGCCAAGGTCAAGAACCTGTCCGTGTCGGACATGACGGTGTGCATCCTCGACCGGCCGCGCCACGTCCGGCTCATCGCCGACGTGCGGGCCGCCGGAGCGCGGTGCCGGCTCATCTCCGACGGCGACGTGGCGGGCGCGATCTCGGCGTGCCGGCCCAACTCCGGCACCGACATGCTCGTCGGTGTCGGCGGAACGCCGGAGGGCATCATCGCCGCCGCCGCGATCCGCTGCATGGGCGGAGCGATACAGGGCCAGCTTGCGCCCAAGGACGACGAGGAACGCCAGAAGGCCATCGACGCCGGGCACGACCTGGATCGAGTCTTGACGACTGAGGACCTGGTCTCCGGCGACAACGTGTTCTTCTGCGCCACCGGCGTGACAAACGGAGATCTGCTCCAGGGGGTGCAGTACTACAGCGGCGGCTGCACCACTCAGTCGATAGTCATGCGCAGTAAGTCGGGAACTGTTCGGATGATCGAGGCCTATCACCGGCTGTCCAAGCTGAACGAGTACTCGGCGATCGACTTCACCGGCGACAGCAACGCGATTCAGCCGCTGCCATAGCCGAGCTGCGATGACAACTAACGAGCGAGGGAGCACATGAGCGCCGACAGCGCCGTCGACGGAGTGACTGCCACCGACGACTACCGCATCGAACACGACACCATGGGTGAAGTCCGGGTCCCCGCGAATGCGCTGTGGCGGGCGCAGACCCAGCGGGCCGTGGAGAACTTCCCCATCTCGGGCCGTGGGCTGGAGCGTGCCCAAATCCGTGCCCTCGGTCTGCTCAAGGGCGCCTGCGCCCAGGTGAACAAGGACCTCGGCCTGCTTGAGGCGGAGAAGGCCGACGCGATCATCGCCGCGGCCGCCGAGATCGCCGACGGGCGCCACGACGGCCAATTCCCGATCGATGTCTTCCAAACCGGTTCGGGTACCAGCTCCAACATGAACACCAACGAGGTGATCGCCAGCATCGCGGCCCGCAACGGCGTCACCGTGCACCCCAACGACGACGTGAACATGTCGCAGTCGTC
>JAFAWC010000589.1 GCA_019242135.1 Mycobacteriaceae bacterium
GCGGTGCCGACGTTTACGGTGCCGACGTTTACGGTGCCCAAGGTGAACACCGTGCCCAACGTCACGGCGCCCACGGTGAACATCGCCACTGTCAACCCGTTCACCCTCCCCCAGGCGGGCAGGGGCGACCCGATCAAGCCCGGCCTATCGGACCTCAGCTCTGCTGGTCGGCGACGTGTTGCAGAACCGGCTGCTGGTCGGGGCAGTAGAAGCTGATCGCGGCGCCCAGGAACTGCCAGGTTTGCTCGGTCGTGGTGTGTTGCGGAAGATTGCGCGAAACGAACGTCGTGGACGCGTATGCGTCGGGGTCCACACCCCGGCCCAGCCGATAACAGGCGATCTTGGCCAACCAGGCGTTGTAGTCGCGCTGGCCGTAAATTCCGTACGTGTGCAGCTGGTTCGCGAAGTCGGTGTCGACGTCGGCGTGCGCCGGTGCAGCCAGTGCGATGGCCATCACAGAGACCATTGTCGCTAGCCTTGCTAACTTCATGGACGGATTGTATCCCCATCGGGGGATACCATCCTCGCGATTCTGTTAAATGGTCTAATCTGTCTGACATCTGTCGCGACGGGAGCGAGGAGGGGTGAACGTGGCGCGCACGGGCAGCGATACCGCAAAGCTTGCGCGCGACGCACAACCCGCCGCGGGCGCCACGGCCGAGTCCGCCCCTGCACCTGCTCCCGCTCCCCCGCCGGCCCGGCCTGCGCGTCGAAAACGAAGCGTGTTCGGAGCGTTTCGGCGCGTGTGGGTGCTGGTTGTCATCGTCCTGGTGGTGGCGATCGCGGTGTTCTGCGTCGACCGTCTGCACGGCGTGTTCGGCAAGACAGAAACCACCAGACCGGGTGCCGGCATTGCCAACGACACCAAGCCGTTCAATCCCAAGGTCGTCACGTACGAGATCTCCGGGGCGCCAGGGTCGGTGGCGACGATCAACTACCTCAACCTCGAGGCGCAACCGCAGGAAGTCAAGGATGTGGCGCTACCGTGGTCGATCACCCTGACCACTACTGCTCCGGCCGCCAGTGCCACCATCGTGGCGCAGGGTGACGGTGACAGCATCAGCTGCCGTATCACCGTCAACGGCGACCTCAAGGACCAGAACTCGAATCAGGGTGTCAACGCCGAAACCTTCTGCTTCGTGAAGTCGGCATGACCAACACCCACGTCGGCGCGCACCCGATGATTCCCCGGTTCATTCGGCTGTTCTCCGTGCCGATTCTGCTGGGCTGGTTGGCGATCACAGTCCTGGTGAATGTTGTGGTGCCGCAGATCGAAAAGGTCGGCGAGGCGCACGCGGTGTCGTTGGCGCCCAACGACGCACCGTCGATGCAGGCGATGAAGCGCGTCGGCAAGGACTTCCAGGAATTCGACTCCAACAGCTCGGTGATGGTGGTTCTGGAAAGCGACCAGCCACTCGGCGCCGACGCGCACACCTACTATGACGGGCTGGTCGCAAAGCTTCGAGCCGATCCGAAGCACGTCGAGCACATCCAGGACTTCTGGGGCGATCCGCTGACCGCGGCAGGATCACAGAGCGCCGACAGCAAGTCCGCCTACGTCCAGCTCTACCTGGCCGGTAACCAGGGCGAGAGCCTCGCCAACGAGTCCGTGCAGGCGGTGCGCGACATCGTGGCAAGCGATACCCCACCGCCCGGCCTCAAGGCCTATGTCACCGGCCCCGCAGCGCTCACCAACGATCAGCATCACGCGGGTGACAAGAGCGTCAAGTTGATCACGATGATCACCATCGGCGTGATCTTTCTGATGTTGATGTTCGTCTACCGATCCATCACGACCGTTCTGCTGGTTCTGGCCATGATGTTCATAGAGCTGGCGGCGGCCCGCGGAATCGTCTCGGCGCTGGGCTATTACAACCTCATCGGCCTGTCCACCTTCGCGGTGAACCTACTCACCACCCTGGCCATCGCGGCGGGAACGGACTACGCGATATTCCTCGTCGGCCGCTACCACGAGGCTCGAGGGGCGGGCGAGGACCGCGAAACCGCCTTCTACACCATGTATCACGGCACCGCCCACGTCATCCTGGGCTCAGGCCTGACGATCGCCGGCGCCACGTTCTGCCTGCACTTCACCCGGCTGCCGTACTTCAAGACGCTCGGCATTCCGTTGGCCATCGGCATGCTTGTGTCGGTGTTCGCCGCGCTGACGATGGCGCCCGCTCTGCTCACCGTGGCAAGCCATTTCGGCCTGTTCGAACCGAAACGAAAGCTGCGGACGCGCGGCTGGCGCCGGGTCGGCACGGCGGTCGTGCGCTGGCCGGGGCCCATTCTGGTGGCGACGATCGCGCTGGCCCTGGTCGGTCTGCTCGCGTTGCCGGGTTACACGCCGAGCTACAACGACCGCGAATTTCTGCCCGCAGACATCCCCGCAAATGTCGGATACCAGGTCGCTGACCGACACTTTCCCCAAGCGCGGATGAATCCTGAAATGCTGCTGGTGGAAACCGACCACGACGTCCGCAATCCGGCCGACATGCTCGTCATCGACCGGATCGCAAAGAACATCTTTCACATTCCCGGCATCGGCCGCGTGCAGGCCATCACCAGGCCGCTGGGAACGCCGATCGAGCACACATCGATCCCGTTTTTGATCAGCATGCAGGGCACTACGCAAACGCTGAACCAGACCTACCTGAAGGACCGCATGAACGACATGCTGGTCCAGGCCGCCGAAATGCAGAAGACCATCGACAACATGCAGCATATGTATGAGCTGATGCAGCAGCTCGACGCGATCACCCACAGCATGGTCCAAAAGACCGACCAGACGACTGCGGACACCAACGAATTGCGCAACCACATCGCCGATTTCGACGACTTCTTCCGCCCGATCCGCAACTACTTCTATTGGGAACCGCACTGCTTCGACATCCCGGTCTGCTGGTCGCTGCGCTCGATCTTCGACACGCTCGACGGCATTGATCTGCTCAGCGACGACCTGGAAAACCTCACGGCGGATCTGCACAAACTCGATGAGTTGATGCCGCAGCTGTTGACCCTGATGCCGCCGATGATCTCCACCATGCAGACCATGCGCACGATGATGCTGACCATGTATCAAACGCAGAACGGCATGCAGGATCAGATGCGGGCGATGCAGCAGAACGCGACCGCCATGGGCCAGGCCTTCGACGCGTCCAAGAACGACGACTCGTTCTACCTGCCGCCCGAGGTGTTCGCCAACCCCGACTTCCAGCGGGGTCTGAAGATGTTCGTGTCACCTGACGGCAAGGCGGTCCGCTTCATCATCTCTCACGAGGGAGATCCGGCAACCCCCGAAGGCATCTCGCACATCGACAAGATCAGGAACGCCGCGTTCGAAGCCATCAAGGGAACTCCGCTGGAGGGCTCGCGGATCTATCTGGGTGGCACCGCGTCGACATACAAGGACATGCAGCACGGCTCCGACTTTGACCTGCTGATCGCCGGAATCGCCTCGCTGTGTTTGATTTTCATCATCATGCTGATCCTGACCCGAAGCGTGGTGGCTGCCGCCGTGATCGTCGGGACCGTCCTGCTGTCGCTTGGCACCTCGTTCGGGCTGTCCGTGCTCATCTGGCAGTACATCCTGGGCATGCATCTGCACTGGATGATCATCGCGATGTCGGTCATCATCCTGTTGGCTGTCGGCTCGGACTACAACCTGTTGCTCGTGTCCCGGTTCAAGGAAGAGATCCACGCCGGCATCAAGACAGGCATCATTCGCTCGATGGCCGGCACCGGCGCAGTCGTGACGTCCGCCGGCCTGGTGTTCGCCTTCACCATGATGTCGATGGTGGTCAGTGATCTGCGCGTCGTCGGTCAGGTGGGCACGACGATCGGGTTGGGTTTGCTCTTCGACACGCTCGTCATACGCTCGTTCATGACGCCGTCGATCGCCGCGCTCATGGGTCGCTGGTTCTGGTGGCCGCAGCGGGTTCGCACCCGTCCGGCAACGGCCCGGCGCCCCGTCGTCACCGACGACACGTCTCCCATCCCCGTCGGAAGTTCCGGAGAAACGCAATCATGAAGCACGCCAAGCTGGCCGGCCTCGACGTCGGACGCATCGGGCTGGGCGCGATGGGCATGTCGGCTGCGTACACCGGCGCCGGCAGCGACGACGCCGGGTCGGTGCGTACCATTCACCGCGCACTCGA
>JAFAWC010000651.1 GCA_019242135.1 Mycobacteriaceae bacterium
GACTGGCGCAACGCCGGGCTGCCGGCCCGAAGCGCCGAGTTCTGCCGACCGCTGTACGCCGCGCGAGGCGGTGGCGAACGTGCCGGCGGATTGCCGCGATTCGGCTCGCTGCTCGAGGTCGAACCGGCCGGTGCGGTTCAGCTGGCAGCGCTGAAGGCGGCCGGCAACCCGCTTGCCTCCGGCAGCGGTCACCGAGCCGACCTCGCCGAGGGAATCGCGGTGCGGCTGACCGAGGCGCTCGGTGCGCAGTCCACGGCCGTCGTTATTCGATGCGGCCTGCGCAACGTGGTGGGTCATATCGGCGGCCCCGCGACGTCGCGCGCCGATCTGCTCGAGCGGGCGCGACTGCACAGCCTGGCCGCCGACGGATTGAGGCTGCACGGCTTCGAGATCGCCACCGTCCTGACCCGACTCAATCTGCCCAAGGTGCTGGACGCCGATCATGCCGCGCTCGCCCCGAATGCCGAAGCGGCGCAGCCGCTCTACGCGCGGTACTGGCTGCACAACCGCGGGCCCGCAGCGCTGGGCGGCTTGCCGGCCAGCGCGCATCTGCATCCCCAGCACCCGACCGCAGAGCCAGGTTCCGTTGTGCTGCTGCGTCTTACCGCGTCGAGCGACTGCACCGACGCGGCGTTGCACGGTCGCGTGCGGCTGGTGTGTCCGGACGGCTGGACGGCGAGTCCGGACGGGCTGCCGTTTGTGTTGCCGCCCGGTGAGTACCTGGAAACCGATATCGAATTGACCGTGCCAGCGGGGTTGTCTCCCGGCCTGTATCCGGTGCGTGGCGAACTCGTGGTCACCGGAAGCGATGCCGCCTCGATTCCCGCCGCGTGGCGGCAGCTGGTCGAGGACATCTGCGTGGTATCCGTCGGCGCGCCACCCGAGCATGAGCTGCTGCGACTGATCAGCGGACCCGAGGCGGTGGACGTCGGCCCCGGCGAGACCGCCCGCCTCGCCGTCACCGTCGGCACCGACGCGCGCGCCGATCTGTCCGTCGAGGCGCAGCTGATCAGCCCGTGGGGAACGTGGGAGTGGATCGGGCCGGCGGCAGTGGGCGCCACCCTGCCCGCCGCGGGCCACGTGCAACTCGAATTCGACGTGTCGCCCCCGGCGTGGGTGGACCCCGGCGAGTGGTGGGCACTGGTCCGGGTCGCCTGCGCGGGGCGGCTTGTGTACTCGCCGGCGGTCAGGGTGGCGGTCCGGTGAGCGCGGTGGCCGCCACCGTCGGCGGTGTACCGATCGCCGTCGACGAGATCGACGCGCGCGAGGCTGCCCTGCGGTCCGGCCGGCTCGCTGCCGCGCTACCCCGGGCAGGCACCCGGGAGGGCCGTCAGCTGCGGCGCTGGCTCACACAGCTGGCGGCCACCGAACGGGTCGTCGCGGTCGAGGCCGGCGCGCTCGGGGTGAGAGCCGGCGGTGCGCCGACGGAGGACGAGCTACTTCCCGACGGGTCGGCTCGGCTGGAGGTCGGCAGCGTCGCCGCGGCGGTGCTGGCCGAGCCGCTGGCCCGCGCGCTGTTCATGCACGTCACGGCCACCGTCGAGGTCTGTGACCGGCAGGTGGCCGACTACCACGCCCGCAACCCGCTGCGGTTCGCTCCGCGATCTCGTATCGACGGCTGGCGGGGGGCGCCCGCAGTCGCGCCGGCGTTGGAAGAGGTGGAAACGCTGATCGCCGACCACCTGTTGGCGGCCGCCCGCCGACGAGCTTTCCGGTCGTGGCTCGACGCCCGCCGCGGCGCGCTGGTCGAGCTTGCACCCGGCTTCGAACACCCGGGGGACCCGCGGCAGCCCGACAACACCCACCGGCACTGATGGCCGGGCTGACCCTCGCCGTCGATGTCGGTGCCAGCAAGATCGCGGTCGGACTTGTGGACTCGGCCGGTGCCCTGGTGCAGACCGCGACGCTGCCGACCCCTTCCGGCGACGCCGAGGCGGTGTGGGGGGTCGCGCAGCGACTGATCACCGGAGTGAGCGCCGACACCGTCGTGCGGGGCGTGGGAATCGCCTGCGCCGGGCCGATTCACCTGCCCACCGGAACCGCCAGCCCGATCAACATCGCGGCCTGGCGTGATTTTCCGATCGTGGACCGCGTCGCGCAGCTGGTGCCCGGTGTGCCGGTGCGGCTCGGCGGCGACGGGCTGTGCATGGCGCTCGGCGAGCACCGGCGCGGCGCCGGCCGGGATGCGCAGTTTCTGCTCGGCGTGGTCGCCTCCACCGGTGTCGGCGGCGGCCTGCTCCTCGATGGCGTGCCGTACCGGGGTGCCACCGGCAACGCGGGACACGTCGGGCACGTGGTGGTGGAACTCGACGGGCAGCCGTGCTCCTGCGGCGGACACGGCTGCGTCGAGACGATCGCGTCCGGGCCGCGGCTGGCGCAGTGGGCGCGCGAACACGGCTGGACCGCGCCGGCGGAGTCGGGCGCAAAGGAGCTCGCCGACGCGGCCGAGGCCGGAAACGAGGTGGCGGTGCTGGCTTTCCGCCGCAGTGCGATCGCGCTGGCGGCGATGATTGCTTCCGTCGCCGCGGTGGGCGACCTGGATCTGGCAGTCATCGGCGGCGGTGTGGCCACGGCCGGCCGGCTGCTGTTCGCGCCGCTGCGGGAGGCGCTCGACGGTTACGCGCGGCTGGATTACCTGCGCGCGCTGCGGGTGGTGCCCGCGGCGCTCGGCGGCGACGCAGGTCTGGTCGGGGCGGCCGCGCTCGTCGACGCGTAACTGGTTTTTGCCTGATCCGCGGTGCTTGCGCTAGCCTGGGTCGGCTCCACCGAAGACCGTCGGTCGCCGAGAATTCGGCCGAAGGCCCGGGATGTGATCCCGGCGGCCCACGCAGGAGGACGAGGCTCACGCCGCGGCGCGCGATCGCGCCCGCATTGCGCGCCCCGACCCTGCGTCGGGGCGTCTGTCATTTTCCGGCCGGTCGGCGATTTCGCGTGGTGCCCGACACCCACACGAGGAGGCATGCATGGCCAAGGCTGACAAGGCCACCGCCGTCGCCGACATCGCCGAACAGTTCAGGGAGGCCACCGCCGCGCTGGTCACCGAATACCGCGGATTGTCGGTGGCACACCTGGCAGAACTGCGCCGGTCGCTGGGCGACTCCGCCACCTACTCCGTTGCCAAGAACACGCTCGTCCGGCGGGCGGCGTCCGAGGCAGGCGTCGAGGGCCTGGACGAACTGTTCTTCGGACCCACGGCGATCGCCTTCGTCAGCGGCGAGGCGGTCGACGCCGCGAAAGCGCTGAAGCGGTTCGCCAAGGACCACAAGGCGCTGGTGATCAAGGGCGGCTACATGGACGGCCACGCCCTGACCGTCGCCGAGGTCGAGCGCATCGCCGACCTCGAGTCGCGCGAGGTGCTGCTGGCCAAGCTCGCCGG
>JAFAWC010000678.1 GCA_019242135.1 Mycobacteriaceae bacterium
CCACCGCCACGGTTGCCTGCGGTCATGATGATCCCGTCCGCCTTGAACACGCCGGCGGACTGGCCGCGCGCCGGAAACGCCGTTGCGACAATCGACGACTTTGCATCGGCGCACGACGGCTACGCGCCGGTCCTCGTCTTTGTCGACGCGACGGGTTCATTCGACAACGACACCGAATGCGTCAACGGCAGCCGCGGCAACGCCGCGGACCATCTCGTGAAAGACGTTGTGCCATTCATGATCTCGAACTTCGCCGTCAGCGACCAACGCAGCAACTGGGGTGTGGCCGGCTGGTCGATGGGCGGCACGTGCGCCGTCGACCTGACCGTGATGCATCCCGACCTCTTCAGCGCGTTCGTCGATATCGCGGGCGACCTTGGACCCAATACCGGCACCAAGGACCAAACGGTCGCGCGGCTGTTCGGTGGCAAAGCCGACCTATGGTCCGCCTACGATCCCACGACGGTTATGACGCGACACGGTCAATACTCGGGGGTGTCGGGCTGGTTCGACATCCCCGGCGCGGCATCGTCGCCATCGCTGAACGCTGCGCCGGCCGGCGACAAGTCCGCCGCGGCGGCCGCAGACCCGGCTCGAAACCCGGAGGGGCAAGACGCGGCCGCCCAGTCACTTTGCCGCGTCGGGCGGGCGCACGGCATCCGGTGCACGGTCATCACTCAGGCCGGACGACACGATTGGCCGTTCGCGGCGACGGCCTTCGCCGCCGCATTGCCCTGGCTGGCAACACATCTGGGCACGCCCCGCGCACTCGACCGAAGCTAGTTCGGCTCAGGCATTGGTGGCGAGTGTCAGCTCCATGAGCTTGACCGCCATTCCGCAGGCATCGATCCCGGGCACCTGAGGATTGACCCACCAGCCGACCACTCCGCCGGCGTCGCTGGCCACGCCGCAGGCGCCGTTAGGGTCGTTGGCCGGCTTCATAACGATCGACCGAACACCCGCGATCGAGCGGTTCTCGACCTGGTACTTGAGCTCGTCGGCGACCTTGCGCTCGTTATCAATACCGTCCTGCTCGAACCAGAAGCGGGTGATGTCGATCAGGCCGGCCGGATTGGCCGCCTGCCACCGGCAGACCGCACCAACGAACGTGCTCTGAATGTCGAGCGGATCGGCGCCGACCGTCTTGGCCAGTACATCGGTGGTCAGCACGTCGCATTCCTTCAGCAGATTGGGATACTGCTTCTCGTCGTTGCGCGACGTCTGAGAGCTGTCACCGGATCCTTCTACAACCGCCCTGCCTTCGGTGGTGCGGCTGCACCCGACCGATGTTGCAAGTACGGCGAGCGCGGCGGTCAACCCACACAGCACCTGGTGCGTGCGGCTCATTTCGCGTTCACAATCGACTGGCGAGCGAGTTCCTTCGCAACATCACAGGGCGGCGGAAACGGCTGCTCCTGATAGCTGATCGACCATTCGATGAAGTCGTCCTGGAATTGAATGCCGACCTCACACAGGTTGTCGCCGAGCGTCGGATCGTTCGCGACGGCGACGAAGCCGCTGTGGCCTTCGATGTTGATGTCCTCGACGCTGCTCCGGGACAATTCCTCAGTCTTTCGCTCCCGGCCGATGGGACTACCCCGGTACCACGTGAACGAAAAATGCGGACCGACGATGCCGCCGTTCTGCAACCACTGGCAGCCCGCGGAGTTGCGCGCGGAGTTGACGAGCCCCCGTACCTGAGTCAGCTGGCTCACCGTCTGATCGCTGATGCCGCCGCATTCGGGGAAGAACGGCCCGTGGCTGGCGCTGCGCTGGGATGACGGCTGCGATGACGACGGGCTGTTGTTTCCTGACGAGTTACCGGAGCAGGCGGCGAGCAGCGAAACAGCAGCCGCCATCCCGATAGCAATGGAGGGCAGTGTGCGTCTCACCGAACCCGCTTCCCTGGTCACCTATTTGCCGCCGACGTGGCCGCATCGCCGCCACCCGTCACAGCAGCAGGATAGCCGCAGCCGCTGGGCCGGGGCGGCTCTCCCGTCTGACCAGCAGTTTTATCCAACTTCCCGGTGTCGTCCCAGTGCCGAAACAGCCGCATCATGTGGGACAGTACGGAGATGCTTTTGGGGCTGCTGCGCACATTCGCGCGGCCGTACCGCTCGCTCATCGCGATCGTGGCGCTGTTTCAGGTGATCAGCACGCTCGCGTCGCTCTACCTGCCGACAGTCAACGCGGCGATCATCGACGACGGCGTGGCCAAAGGCGACGCTCAGACAATCATTCGGCTGGGCGGAATCATGCTCGCCGTGAGCGGACTGCAGGTGCTCTGCGCCGTCGGTGCGGTGTACTTCGGCTCGCGCACGGGGATGGGATTCGGTCGCGACCTTCGATCGGCGATCTTTACTCACATCACCGGCTTCTCGGCACAGGAGACCGTGCGCTTCGGCCCAGCGTCGCTGCTGACCCGCAGCACCAACGACGTCCAGCAGATCCAGTTAGTCGTGCAGCTGACGTGCACGATGCTGATCACTGCGCCGATCATGTGCGCCGGCGGGATCATCATGGCGCTGCATCAGGAGGCCGGACTGTCGTGGCTGCTGCTCATCAGCGTGCCCGCGCTGGCGATCGCCAACTACCTGATCGTCTCGCAGATGCTGCCGATCTTCCGGACCCTGCAGAGGCTGATCGACAACATCAACCGCGTCCTTCGTGAGCAGCTGGCGGGCATCCGCGTCGTGCGAGCGTTTGCCCGCGAACCGGTCGAGCGCGCACGGTTCGACGAGGCCAACACCGCGCTCTCAGATGCAGCGCTAGCGGCCGGCCGGTGGCAGGCGCTTTTGCTGCCGGTCACGACGCTGGTGATCAACGTGTCAAGTGTCGCCCTGATCTGGTTCGGCGGGTTGCGCATCGACGCCGGGCAGATGCAAGTCGGCACGCTGGTGGCCTTCCTTTCCTATTTCATGCAGATTCTGATGGCCGTGATGATGGCCACGATGATTCTGATCATCGTGCCGCGCGCGTCGGCGTGCGCCGAACGGATCACCGAGGTGTTGTCGACCCAGCCCACCGTTGGCAGCCCCCAGCCCCCCGTGGCGCGCGGTATTGTCTCTGCTCCTCGCGTCCGCGGTGTGGTTCGACTGCGATCGGCGACGTTCTGCTACCCGGGCGCGGACAGACCGGTGCTGCAGGACGTCTCGCTGACGGCGCAACCCGGAACGGTAACAGCGGTCGTCGGCAGCACCGGGTCGGGCAAGTCGACACTCGTGTCGCTGATCTGCCGACTGTACGACGTGAGCTCGGGTTCGGTATCCGTCGACGGCGTCGACGTGCGCGACTACGACATCGAACGGTTGTGGTCGATGGTCGGGCTGGTGCCGCAACGCGGCTACCTGTTCTCTGGCACGGTGGCCGACAACCTTCGCTACGGCAAGACCGACGCCACCGACGCCGAGATGTGGGAAGCGTTGCGCGTGGCGGCCGCCGACGGTTTCGTCCGTGCGCACGCCGATGGGCTGCAAATGCCGGTCGCACAGGGCGGCATCAATTTCTCCGGTGGGCAGCGACAGCGCCTGGCGATCGCACGCGCGGTGATCCGCCGACCGGCAATCTACCTGTTCGATGACGCCTTCTCGGCGCTCGACGTGCACACCGACGCGCGCGTCCGCTCGGCATTGCGAGAGGTCTGCGCCGACTCGACCGTCATCATCGTGTCGCAGCGCATCTCCACGGTCGCGGAGGCCGATCACATCATCGTCGTGGATGACGGTCGGGTGGTCGGTGCCGGAACCCACGAATCGCTGATCGCCGAGTGCCCGACGTATGCGGAGTTCGCTGATTCGCAAGCGCTGGGCGTACGTCGATGAGCGGTCCGTTGCGCATACAGCGCGAGATGATGCAGGCTCCCGCGGAGCGCTCGCGCGACGTGCGGGGCACCGCGATTCGGCTCGTGAAGCGACTGACTCCGCAGCGGGGGCTGGCAGCGATCGTGATCGGGTTGGGCATCGGCGGGATCGCGATTGGCGTGATCGGGCCCCGGGTCCTCGGTCACGCCACCGACTTGTTGTTCAGCGGCGTCATCGGCCGCCACCTGCCGGCCGGCATCACCAAGCAGCAGGCGGTGGACGCCGCACGGGCGCGCGGTGAGGGCACGTTCGCCGACCTGCTGTCAAGGATGGACGTGAGGCCGGGTGTCGGGGTGGATTTCGGGGCGATCGGCCGGACACTGCTGTTGGCCCTCGCGTTGTATCTGCTTGCTGCACTGCTCGTTTGGGCCCAATTCCGGTTGCTGAACACCACCGTGCAGCGCACCATGGTGTCGCTGCGGGCCGACGTCGAGGACAAGGTGCACCGGCTGCCGTTGTCGTATTTCGATTCTCGCCAGCGCGGTGAGCTGCTGAGCCGAGTCACCAATGACATCGACAATATCCAGACATCGGTGTCGATGACGATCGGGCAGCTGCTGACATCGGTGCTCACGGTGGTGGCGGTCCTGGTGATGATGCTGACCATCTCGCTGCTGCTTGCGGTAATCACCGTTCTGACGGTGCCGTTATCGCTGTGGGTCACCCGTACGATCGCACGCAAATCGCAGCGACTGTTCGTGGCGCAGTGGGCCAACACCGGGCGGCTGAACGCGCACATCGAGGAGACCTACAGCGGCTTCACGTTGGTCAAGACCTTCGGTCATCGAGCCCAGGCGCAGGACAAGTTCCATGCGCTCAACGAGGACGTCTACCACGCCAGTTTTGGCGCGCAATTCCTCTCGGGCCTGGTGTCGCCGTTCACGATGTTCATCGGCAACCTCAGTTACGTCGCCGTCGCGGTGGTCGGCGGCCTGCAGGTGGCCACCGGACAGATCACGTTGGGCAGCATTCAGGCCTTTATCCAGTACGTCCGCCAGTTCAATCAGCCGCTCACCCAGGTCGCGGCGATGTACAACACCCTGCAATCCGGACTGGCAAGCGCGGAACGGGTGTTCGACCTGCTGGACGCCGAAGAGCAGAAACCCGACAGCGGGCTGCCGCTGCCATCCATGAACGGGCGTGCCGGGCGGGTGGAATT
>JAFAWC010000151.1 GCA_019242135.1 Mycobacteriaceae bacterium
GGCCGAGCGCCGTGTGATAGCAGGTCAGCAATTCCTCGGCGTGCGCCCGCCGAACCGGGACCGGCAGCGCGCAGCCCAGGAAGTACGCGAGGTCGGTCAACGCGGGTCCCCAGCCGACGGTCTGCCAGTCGACGACTGTCAGCGCCCGGTCCGCGCCGGGCAAGCCGAACAGCATGTTGTCCAACCGGTAGTCGCCATGGACGAGCCCCCGCGGACCGCCCACCGCGTCTTCGGCCAGGTAGGCGTCGAAGCCGGCGACGAGTCGTTCGCACACCGTGCGATGCCGCGGCGCGATTCGGCTGCCGTAGCGGTCGGCGAATCCGTCGAACAGCTGCACCAGCAGGGCTTGGCTGATCGGCGCGGCGCGGTTTAGCCACGCCGTGCCGGCCAACCTCGGATCGCCGATCGCCGGCCCATGCAGCCGACCCAGCTCGGAGACCGCCAGCCGCGCCCGGTCCATCGTGGTGCCGTCGATCTCATTGCCCACCTCGGCGGGTCCGGCGTCGCCCAAAAGCAGCGCGAACGTCCCGCTGTGCGCGTCGAACGAAGCGTGATAGCACGGAGCGAGCGGACCGACGAGCCGCGGCGCGACATCCGCGTAGAACCTCACCTCACGCTCGTACAATCCGAGCGCGACGCCGGTTTGGCGGCTCAGAGCGTCTGCCGCGGCGATTTTCAGGACCACCGACGCGGGTACCGGCGCGGCGTCGTCATACTCCGGCTCGTATTCCAGCATGACGCGGTAGCACTCGCTCATCTGTCCGGTGCCGATCCGCTCCGCCTGAAACGCCCGGACCGGCGCATTGACCTGAGCGGTCAACCACTCGGTGCTCACGTCGACGCAGCTCTGAATAGTCGCTCGGTCCGCGTGCATGGTTCGACCCTAGAGTGGCCGGCCCGACAGCACCGCCGGATTGAGCGTGCGGGGCGACTGGTGCCCCGAAAGTGCCAGTGTGAGATCGATTTCCGAGAGCAGGTTGCGAATCACGTTTGCGACGCCGTCCGCGCCGCGCAGCGCCATTCCCCATAGATAGGGCCTGCCCAGAAGTACGGCCCGGGCGCCCAGCGCCAGGGCCTTGACCACGTCGGAACCGCACCGTATCCCGCTGTCGAACAGCACGGTGAGCTCATCGCCTGCGGCGTCGACCACATCAGGCAGCGCGTCCAACGCTGCGATGGCGCCGTCCACCTGGCGCCCGCCGTGGTTGGACACGACGACCCCCTGCACACCGTGTTCCCGGGCCAGCCGGGCGTCGTCGGGGTGCAGGATGCCCTTGAGCAGGATCGGCAACGTCGTCAGCTCACGCAGCGCCGCCACGTCGGCCCAGCTGACCGCCGGATTGCTGAACACCCTCACGAAGTGCAGCACCGCGGCCGTCGGGTTATTTTCGGGCGGCTCCGGCAGGGCGGCGCGAAACACCGGGTCGGACAGGTAGTTTGCGATCCCGACCGACTTCAGGAAGGGCAGGTAGGCGGTCTGCAGGTCACGCGGCCGCCACGCCAGCAGGCCCGTGTCGAGGGTCACCACGAGCGCGCCGTATCCCGCCGCCTCGGCGCGCGCGACGAAGCTGGCGGTCAGCTCCGGGTCGTTCGGCCAGTACAGCTGAAACCAGCGGGGCACCTCTTTTGGGTCGTGGCCGGCCGAGGCGATGTCTTCCATCGAGTACGACGCCGCCGTGGAGGCCACGAATCCGATGCCCGCCGCGGCGGCCCCGCGCGCGGCAGCCAGTTCGCCGTCGGGGTGCACGATCGACTGCACCCCGATCGGCGCCAACAACACGGGTGCCGCGTGCTGCACGCCGAAGATCTCGGTGCGGATGTCGCGCACCGACACGTCCCGCAGCATCCGCGGCACGATTCGGTGCCGGGCGAACGCGGCACGGTTTTCGCGTTCGGTGTCCTCGGTGCCTGCGCTGCCGAAGACGTAGCCGTGTGCGCCGGGGTCCATCGCCGCCGACGCTTGGCGCTCCAGGTCCGCCCAGCTCATCGGGAAATCGGGGGTCTGGCCCGCCATCCCCTTGAGATAGACCTCGAACTGGTAGTTGCCGAACAGAGTCGGCTCGGTGTCGGTCATGGCGCCGACCCTAGGGGTCAGCGGGCCAGCGTGAAACCCTCCCACGCCTGCCGGCGCGCCGGATACGGATCGAACTCGACCCGCGAGTGATTGTCGAAGACCATGACCGCCCGGGCCTGGTCGTATGTCGGCCAGCCCTCCCCGGGGACGCCGGTCCTGCTGAACCTGCGCCACCGCGACTGGATGTTGTTGCTCACTCGAAGCGCCGACCGTTGGTCGGCGGCCAACGTCAGCAGCGAGCCCAACCGGGTGCGGTAGACGTCGAACACCGCAAGCAGCTCCATCGCGTGGGTGGCGCCGAGACCGGACCAGTTCAGGGTGCGCGGCGCATAGTCGTAGCGGTACATATACGTCGGCGCATGCCTGCTGTGCGCCTCGGCCATCCGCCAGGCCGCCGACCCGAAGAACATGTCAGCACTCAGCTGCATGCACGCGTGCGGCTGGGGATAATCCGGATAGGCGGCGGTAATGCGTTGGCGCGTAGCGGGATCGGTGGCACCGAGCAGCCGCTCGATCATCGGCTCCGTGGTGGGCAGCAGCTTGAGCCAGCGGGTGAACAACCTCGCCTCTTCGGCGTTGTTTCCGACGATCAGCGGAACCTGGTGCGCCTCACCCCGCGCCATCGCCTGGAACGGGTCGCGGGGCAGATATTCGCCGTCGACGGTCGGACCGATGGCGAACGAACCGGCCATATCGTCGACCGCGCGGTCAAGGAGTTGGTTGAGCGCCTTGATCAGGCGGCGAGGCTCGGCGTGCATGACCATGGCAGCGGCGTCGCGGCCGTCGCCGCCCAGGATCTCAACGAACTGGGCCGCAAATCTGGCTGTGGCATCGGTGCGCACCACCATCCCGCTCGCGGGGCTTTCCGAGATCGCGCCGCAAAACAACCCGCGGGCGGCGGGCACCCCGAGCAGGGTTGCGACAGCGTGGGCACCTGCGCTCTCGCCGAATATCGTCACCCGGGTCGGGTCTCCCCCGAAGGCGGCAATGTTCTCGCGCACCCACTCCAGCGCGAGGACCAGGTCGCGCAGGAACAGGTTGCTCTCGATCGGGTAGTCCGGCGTGGACAACGACGAAAGGTCCAGGCAGCCAAGCGCTCCGAGCCGGTAATTCACCGACACGTAGACGCAGCCCCGCCGGGCCAGTGCTGCGCCGTCGTAAATCGGTGTCGCGGAACTGCCCATCATGTACCCGCCGCCGTGGACGAAGAACAGCACCGGCAGTGGCCCGTCGGTGCGCGCGGCGGGCGCGACCACGTTGACAGTGAGGCAGTCCTCGCTCATCGGCTGATACTTGTTCACACCGATAAGGGTGTATCTGCGCTGCTGCGGCGCGCAGAAAGCGAATTCATGGCAGTAGCGCACCCCGCGCCACGGGATCGGCGGCTGCGGCGCGCGCAGCCGCAACCGCCCGACGGGCGGGCGGGCATACGGGATCGCGCGCCATCGTGTGACCCCACCGCGGGTGAAACCCTCGACCGTGCCACTGGTGGTAACCACCCGGTCATTGCGATCGACCATTCTTCGACGGTATCGAAGCCAGGCCGATTCGTCCGCGCGGACTCGCCAGCCAGGTTGAGCCGTCATGGCCAACGCAGCGGATACGGTGGCAGGCATGCGTTGCTGGGCCGCGATACTGTGCGCGCTGGCGCTGGTAGCCGGATGCTCGACACCGCACCCGGGAAGGGTGGGAAATCAGTCTTCACCCACCGCGTCGACGCCGCTGCCGAGCTCACCATCGCGCTCACCAACGAGCTCACCAACGTCGACCTCGGTGCCGCCGCCCACGACGCCGCCCAGCCCCGGTGCACCCGTCGCCGACGTGATGGCGTGGATCGGGGCAGGCGAACCGGCCGATCTCGCACCGTTTCACACCGCCAACCGGGACGGCACCTCCGTCAGCCTCGGCGACAATGTGGCATTCATCACTCCGTCGGGCAAAACCCGGTGCGCCACGGACTCGCCCCACACCAAGGCGTTGATCTGCCTTGTGCAACTCACGAACCCGCCACCCCGCCCGCCGGGGATCGAGATCCACTGGGCCGGCGGCTGGGTGGATTTCGATGGTCGAACGTTGTCGGTGGGCGGCTTCCACGGCGACCCCGGGCCGTTTGCCAATGGCGATGGACCGCAACTCCCCTACGGCAAGACGCTGAAATTCGCTGACTACGAATGTCGTACGGATCAGATCGGCCTCTACTGCGCGGCCGCTTCGCAACAGTCCGCGGCGCGCTACAGCGACGCGGGAATCGAACCGTTCGGTTGTCTGAAATCGGTGTCGCCCCCGCCCGACGTCGGGCTGCAGTTCAGCTGCTGAGGCGGCCAGCGCCAGGTCTCAGCGCCAGCCGTCGGCCGCTTTCGCCGCGCTCAGCAGTGTGTCGCACAATTCGCGCAACTCCGCTGTTTCGGCGCCCTCGTCGACTGCGGTGGCGACGTCTTCTGCCGCGCATCGCAGCTGATACACCCGATCCGACAGCCGGGACGCTTCGTCGGCGGACAGCACCACCGTGCCGGCCGGCAACTCGGCGCCTTTGCCCGCGGCACGCTGCTCGTATGCCCGTTGCCGACACGACTGCCGACAGTATTGCCGTCGGCGCCCCATCCCGGCGTCGATGACATCTCGTCCGCACCATAGGCACGGCTGTGCGCGGCGGGCCACACCGACGACTCTAGACGGCCCGCTCGGCTAAGCCCGGTATCCTAGGGAGTGTCGCGCCGACGGCGGCGCGGGAACTACCAGCGGGTTTTGTGCGTTGGTGAGCTGGACGACATGCGCGGACCTGCAGTGGACGGAGAGTGTTAACGATGGCTGATCGCGTTCTCAGGGGCAGCCGGCTCGGCGCCGTGAGCTACGAGACCGACCGCAATCACGACCTGGCGCCGCGTCAGATCGCGCGCTATCGCACCGACAACGGTGAAGAGTTTGAGGTCCCGTTCGCCGACGACGCCGAAATTCCCGGCACCTGGCAGTGCCGCAACGGGATGGAGGGCACCCTGATCGAAGGTGACCTGCCCGAGCCCAAGAAGACCAAGCCGCCCCGCACCCACTGGGACATGCTGCTCGAGCGCCGCACTGTTGACGAGCTCGAGGAGCTGCTCAAGGAGCGCTTGGACATCATCCGGCAGCGCCGTCGGGGCAGCTAGCGCCGTTCGGCCAAGGCCACCCCGCGGGCCCGGTCCAGGCGGCCCCGGATACCCCACCGGGCGACCTTGACCAGCGCCTCGCGGATGTTGGATCCGCTCATCTTGGAGATGCCCAGTTCACGTTCGACGAACGTGATCGGTACCTCGACGACGGTGAATCCGTCAATGATCGTGCGCCAGGTCAGGTCGATCTGAAAGCAGTAGCCCTTCGAGTCGACCGCGTCCAGGTCGATCTTCTGCAACACCTCCCGTCGGTAGGCGCGGTAGCCGGCCGTGATGTCGTGGACGCCGGTGCCCAGCAGCGTGCGCGAGTACCAGTTCGCCGTTCGCGACAGCACCAGCCGCCGCCGGGGCCAGTTACGGACCTCCCCGCCGGGCACGTAGCGCGAACCGATGGCCAGATCCGCCCCGGCGTCCACGGCGTCGAGCAGCCGTGACAGCTGTTCAGGCGCGTGACTGCCGTCGGCGTCCATCTCGACCAGCACCGAGTACTGGCGGCGCAATCCCCACTCGAAGCCGGCCAGGTAGGCCGCACCGAGGCCGTCCTTCACGGTGCGGTGCATGACATGGATCCGGTCCGGGTCAGCGAACGCCAGCTCGTCGGCCAGCTCACCCGTGCCGTCCGGGCTGGCGTCGTCGACGACGAGGATGTGCACATCGGGCAGCGCCTGGTGCAGGCGCTCGACGATCTGCGGCAGGTTCTCGCATTCGTTGTAGGTGGGGATGATGGCCAGCGTGTGCTGGCTCGGCCGGGTCATTTGGCTCCTCTATCTTTGCCGCCCGGCCGCAGCCGGCGGATGAACCACCCATTGTGCAGTATCGCCGCGAGAAGAGCGGCACCGCCGACTGCGATCAGCAGCCACTGCACCACCGGTCCCCAGCGTGTGGCGAGCGTCACATCCTCCTTCAGGTGCACCGGTTTGTCCAGGTAGGCGGGCTCGAAGAAGTCGGTTCGCGCGACTTCGTGGCCATCGGGAGCGATCACTGCGCTGATGCCTGTGGTGCCAGCAACAACGGTGTACCGGTCGTGCTCGACCGCGCGCACCTTGGCGAACGCCAGCTGCTGTTCACTCATCGACTGTCCAAACAACGCGTTGTTGGTCGGCACGGCCAACAGTTGGGCGCCGTTGATGACGGATTCGCGGGCGGCGCGGTCGAAGATCACCTCCCAGCACGTGGTCACCCCGACCGTTATCCCCGCCGCGTGAACGACGCCGCTGCCGGCGACCGGCACGAAGTAGCCTGCGCGGTTTGCGTACGGAGACAGATGCGAGAAGAAGCTCCGCCACGGCAGGTACTCGCCGAACGGCTGCACGATCTGCTTGTCATGGCGGTCCTGCGGTCCGTGGACCGGATCCCAGACGATCACCGTGTTGGTGGACGCCGGATTGTCGGCGGAGAAATCGGGTCGCTGCAG
>JAFAWC010000186.1 GCA_019242135.1 Mycobacteriaceae bacterium
CCCGCCTCAGGATCGGCGGGATGTCTGGGATGATGTACGCGTCGGTGGTCATAGCTTCCCCCTCGGCTGAGTTGAGGGCGTAGCGGACTATCAGATAATCACCCGCACAGCGCTCGGCCGCATGCGTCAGCATGCTGGCTCTTCAAATTCTGCGTACAGCGTTAAGCCTGGCAGAATGCCTGGTAATCATGACCAGCCCGGCACACCGTCCTGGGGGTCCGGAGGTCCGGGCTCGCTCGCAGTCAGCACGCCATCGCCGACAGACCCGGTCGGCGAAGCGTCGGCTGCTCGTCTGTGCCCACCTGGTGACCGCGCTGGCCGCGGTCGTAATCATCGTGATCACCGGGATGGCGTGGGCCGGCAACCGCAACCTGTTCGGTGGCATCACCATCTCGCAAGCGCTGGAGGGCGTGCCCGGCTCGTCCGGCGGCGACCAAAACATCTTGATCATGGGGCTCGACAGTCGCCTCGACCAGCACGGCCGACCGTTGCCCCAGGAAATGTACGACGCGCTGCACGCCGGGGACGAAAGCGCGGGTGGCTACAACGCGAACGTGCTCATCGTCGTGCACATCCCCGGTGACAGCGGTGCGATCACCGCGATCTCGATCCCCCGCGACGACTACGTCGATCTGGCGGGATGTCCCACGTCCGACTGCAAAGGCAAGATCAAGCAGGCCTACGGATACGCCTACCAGCGCGTGATGGACTCGCTGCAGACGTCGTCGACATCGTCATCGTCGACATCGTCGTCATCGGATCCGATGGCCAACGAGCAGAAGGCACGCGAGGCCGGCCGCAAGGCACAGATCGGCACCGTGCGCAACCTGCTCGGGATCCCCGTCGATCACTTCATCGAGGTCACGCTGGCCGCGTTCTTCCAGATCGCCCAGGTCGTCCAGCCCATCACGGTGTGCCTGAACGAAGCCAGCTACGACAGCTTCTCGGGGGCTGATTTCCACAAAGGGGTGCAGCAGATCAACGCTTCGCAAGCGATGGCATTCGTGCGCCAACGGCGCGACGTCAACGACGAACTGTTCACCGATCTGGACCGGACCCGCCGCCAGCAGGCGTTCATCGTGTCCCTGCTGAGCGCGCTGCGCCACGGCGGATCGATGTCGAGTCCCAGCGACCTGCACAAGCTGCTCGACGTCGCACGGCAAAACATCGCGGTCGACTCGGGATTCGACATGGAGAGCTTCGTCTCCCACTCGTCGGACTACACGGATCGCGGGGTGTCTTTGTACACGTTGCCGATCACCGAGTTCAGTGAGGACTCCGCCGGGGAGGACGTCAACACCATCGACGTGCCCACCATCCGCTCCATCGTGCACACCCTGACGACAGGCGAGTCGTCGTCGGCCACGTCGACGAGCACAGCCGCAGCGCCGCCGTCGCTCGACAAGACGTCCATGTCGGGCGACATTCCCGGAGCACAGGGCATCGTGCTCAACGTCGTCAACGCGTCCCAGTTCCAGGGCCTCGCGTCACACCTCGTCACGACCTTCGGTCAGCGCGGATTCACCGCCGGCGAGCCGTCCACCGCCGCCTCCATCGTGGACGAAAGCACCGTCAAATACGGGCCCGGAGCCCAGGCGGCCGCCGATGCGCTCGCACATGAACTGAACATGACCGCAGCCGCTTCCAGCTCGGTGAGCCCCAATACGGTGCAACTGACGATCGGGACGGACTTCCCCCGCACCGACTACCTGACCAACACCACCACGAGCAGCGGGCGGACCACGTCGACCACGACCACCCCCGCGACCCCCATCGCCACGGTGTCGGCGACCGCCACCGGCACCCAGGCCCCATCGCCCACCGACCTGACCCGGATGACCACCGACCAGGCACCGTGCGTGAAGTAGGCACGGCGGTGCGTGAACTGGCGCTCGGTGGAGGAGACTAACGATATGACCCACGACCCGCGGTACCCGCCGAGCCCGCAGCCGTCAGGACCTCAGCCGGCCGGGCAGCCACCGTATTCGGCGCGGCAGTATCCGACTGGGCAGTATTCGACTGGACAGTATTCGACTGGGCAGATCCCGACCCGGCAGTACGCCACGGGGCCGATCCCGAACTCCACCGGGCAAATCCCGAACTCCACCGGGCAAATCCCGAACTCCACGGGGCAGATCCCGACGGGACCGTACTCCACAGGGCAAATCCCGACCAGGCAGTATCCGACTGGGCATTATCCGACTGGGCAGTATCCGACGGGGCAGGTGACGGCGGGCCGCCCGTACCAGCAGCCCTACGACTGGCGCCGCATCGCAACGCAGCGTCAGTCGCCGTA
>JAFAWC010000349.1 GCA_019242135.1 Mycobacteriaceae bacterium
GACGACGTAGACCACCCGGCATGGTGCCCGCACGGGCCCCAGCGCAACCACCGCCACCGAACCGACCGCCGCCGCGGCGGTGCTCGGTGTCACATGCGCGCCGGCGCCGCGCAGCATGCCCCACCGCATCACCCGCTCGGCGGCTTCATCGAAACGCGCGCGTCCCGTCCCGATGCGCGCCGAGGCGTGCACATGACGGTAGCCGTCCGGCAGCCCGCCGGCGGTGGCGCCAACGGCGGGGTAGGTGAACGGTTTGTCGGCAAGCCGGGCCAGATCCATCGTCGGTACCACCATGAACTCGGTGCTGGATGCGTTTCGGACATCATGTAATACCCGCGGCGCGGCGTACGGTCGAAAAATGACCACACACGCTGTCGCACAGGCCGCCGGCACCGTCACCCTCGGCGGCGATCTGACCGTCAACCGTCTCGGGTTCGGCGCGATGCGTCTCACCGGCAAGGGTGTCTGGGGTCCACCCGACGATCACGACGAGTGCATTCGGGTGCTGCGCCGCGCCGTCGAGCTCGGCGTGACCTTCATCGACACCGCCGACTCGTACGGCCCCTACGTCTGCGAAGACCTCATCCGGGAAGCACTGCACCCTTACCCCGACGATCTGGTCATCGCCACCAAGGCCGGTCTGCTGCGCATCGGGCCGGACAGCTGGGACCCGATGGGTTTTCCGGCGTATCTGCGCCAGGAGTGCGAGATGAGCCTGCGCCGACTCGCTGTCGACCGCATCGACCTGTTCCAGCTGCACCGCATCGACAAAAAGTTTCCGGCCGAGGACCAGCTCGGCGAGCTCGCGGCGCTGCAGCAGGAGGGCAAGATCCGCCACATCGGGCTCTCCGAAGTCACCGTGGACCAGCTGCAAGCCGCCCAGAGAGTGGTGCCGATCGTTACCGTGCAAAACATGTACAACCTGTCGGTGCGCACCGCCGAAGACGTCGTGGGAGCGTGCGAAGCCCACAACATCGGATTCATCCCGTGGTTCCCGCTGGCGGCCGGACCGCTGGCGGCCACCGACGGCCCGCTGCAGCGCATCGCCGCCGGTCACGGCGCCACCCCGGCGCAGCTGGCGTTGGCATGGCTGCTCAAGCGCTCGCCCGTGATGCTGCCGATCCCCGGCACCTCGAAGGTGGCGCATCTGGAGGAGAACGTAGCGGCCGCCGAAATCAGGCTCGGCGACGAGGAATTCGAGGAGTTGAGCAGCGCCGGTGCGGCGGGCTGAGGCGACGACGGGCGGGGAAGGAGACGAGGTGGCTGCGGTGCACGGTGTGCTCACGCCATGACCCGACCGCGCGTTGCCCGCTTACCGGTCGCGGAGGCCAAGGCCGCCGCCGACGAAGCCGGCGTGCCCAACTACATGGCCGAGCTGTCCATCTTCCAGGTGCTGCTGAACCATCCCACCCTGGCGCGTGCCCTCAACGACCTGCTGGCCACGATGCTGTGGCACGGCAGGCTGGACACGCGGCTGCGTGAGCTGGCGATCATGCGCATCGGATGGCTCACGGCATCCGACTACGAGTGGACTCAACACTGGCGGGTCGCCCTGGGGCTCGGCGTGTCACCCGAAGATCTCGTGGGTGTCCGGGACTGGCAGGCGCACAGCGGTTTCGGGCCGGCCGAACGCGCGGTGCTATCGGCCACCGATGACGTCGTGCGCGACGGCGTGGTCAGTGCCGAGAGCTGGACGGCCTGCGAGGGTGAACTCGGCCCGGACCCCGCGGTGCTGATCGAAATGGTCACTGCGATCGGGGCATGGCGAATGATCGCGGCGATTCTGCACAGCCTCGGGGTGCCGCTGGAAGACGGCGTCGACAGCTGGCCACCGGACGGCCGCTCGCCGACTCAGACGATGCCTACCGACCGCCTCACGTAGCGTGACCGCGTGGCCACTGGAGTCGAGGAGCATCGCGGCGGCGGGTTCAACCCACCCGAACCGACCACCAAGGGTGGCCCGGACTACGGCCGGTTCGTCGAGGCCGTCCGCTCGCTGCAGGATCACGCCCGGGCTGTCGACGCCCCGGACGAGGTGATCACACGCGCCGCGACCCTGGTCGAGGGCATCAACGACCTGCTGGCGCCGTACTGGACCGACGAATGGACCTCCCCCTCGGGGCGGCGGATGGACCTGCCGAACCGCGGCAACGTGTTGCAGATCCCCACGCTGCTCGAGAAGACCGACGACGGTCGCGTGCGAGGCACCGCGCGGTTCAGGCGATTCCATCTGGGCCGCAACGGCGCTGCCCACGGGGGGTCGATCGGGATGCTGTTCGACTCGCTGCTGGGCTACACCGCGGCGAAGCTCACCCGAAGCCCCTACCAGCGCACCGCGTTTCTGCACATCGACTACCGCAAGATCGTGCCGGTGGAAAAGGAGCTGCAGGTCGACGCCTTCCTCGAGCGCACCGACGGTCGCAAGATGTTCGTCGCGGGTCGACTGAGAGACGGCGAGACGGTGCTCGCCGAGGGTGAGGCGCTGTTCGTGCGGCTGCGTCCCGGCCAGCCGTGAACGCGAAGCTGGGCGTGCGGCGATGACCGGGCGCACGGATAGCATGGTGCGCGATTGAGCCGATCAGACCGTTGGAGATGTCGCGATGACCGCCGCCAGTGCCGCCCGTCCCGCAGCCCCGATTCGGGTGCCTGCCGGGACAACCGCGAGCGCCGCCGTCCGCGACGCCGGACTTCCCGGCCGGGGCGAGCCGAACGCGATCGTCGTGGTGCGCGACGCCGACGGCCGCCTGCGGGACCTGAGCTGGACGCCGGGCACCGACGCCGAAGTCCTGCCCGTCGGAGCTGACACCGAAGACGGCCGCAGCGTCATTCGTCACTCGGCGGCCCATGTGCTCGCCCAGGCCGTGCAGGACATGTTTCCCGATGCCAAGCTGGGCATCGGGCCACCAATCACCGACGGCTTCTACTACGACTTCGACGTGGCCGAGGCGTTCACCCCGGAGGATCTGGACGCGCTGGAGAAGCGGATGCGCCAGATCGTCAAGGAAGGCCAGCTGTTCTCCCGCCGGGTCTACGAGTCCACGGATCAGGCCCGCCAGGAGCTGGTGAACGAGCCCTACAAGCTCGAACTCGTCGACGACAAGTCCGGCGACCCCGAGGTGATGGAAGTCGGCGGCGACGAGCTGACGGCATACGACAATCTCAATCCCCGCACGCGCGAACGGGTGTGGGGTGATCTGTGCCGCGGCCCGCACATCCCGACCACCCGGTACATTCCGGCGTTCAAGCTCACCCGCAGCTCGGCGGCCTACTGGCGCGGCAACCAGGACAATGCGAGCCTGCAGCGGATCTACGGCACGGCATGGGAGTCGCAGGAGGCGCTGGAGCGCCATCTGCACCTGATCGAGGAGGCGCAACGGCGCGACCATCGCAAGCTGGGCACCGAACTGGATTTGTTCAGCTTCCCCGACGAGATCGGTTCGGGGCTGGCGGTTTTCCACCCCAAGGGGGGCGTTGTCCGCAGGGAACTCGAGGAGTACTCGCGGCGCAAGCACATCGAGGCCGGCTACGAGTTCGTCAGCACGCCGCACATCACCAAGGCGCAGCTGTTCCACACGTCGGGACACCTGGACTGGTACGCCGACGGGATGTTCCCGCCGATGCACCTCGATGCCGAGTACGACGAGCACGGCGCCGTGCGCAAGCCCGGCCAGGACTACTACCTCAAACCGATGAACTGCCCGATGCACTGCCTGATCTACCGGTCCCGCGGGCGCTCGTATCGCGAACTTCCGTTGCGGCTCTTCGAGTTCGGCACGGTGTACCGCTACGAGAAGTCCGGCGTGGTCCACGGTCTCACCCGGGCCCGCGGCTTCACGATGGACGACTCACACATCTACACCACCCGCGAACAGATGCGCGACGAGCTGGCCTCGCTGCTGCGGTTCGTGCTCGACCTGCTCGGCGACTACGGGCTCGAGGACTTCTACCTGGAGCTGTCCACCAAGGACCCGGACAAGTTCGTCGGCTCCGCGGAGGTCTGGGACGAGGCGACAAGCACCCTGGCCGAGGTGGCCGCCGGGTCCGGGCTGGAGCTGGTGCCCGACCCGGGCGGGGCGGCGTTCTACGGCCCGAAGATCTCGGTGCAGGCCCGCGATGCGCTGGGCCGTAGCTGGCAGATGTCAACGATCCAGCTGGATTTCAACTTTCCCGAACGCTTCGAGCTGGAATACACCGCCGCCGACGGCACCCGGCAGCGGCCGGTGATGATCCACCGCGCGCTGTTCGGCTCGATCGAACGGTTCTTCGGCATCCTCACCGAGCACTACGCGGGCGCGTTCCCGGCCTGGCTTTCCCCGGTGCAGGCGGTCGGGATCCCGATCGCCGACGAGCACGTGCCGTACCTGGAAGGCATTGCCGCCGAGCTGACATCGCGCGGTGTGCGGGTGCAGGTGGACACCAGCGACGACCGGATGGCCAAGAAGATCGTGCACCACACCAACCAGAAGGTGCCCTTCTTGCTGCTGGCCGGGGACCGCGACGTGGACGCCGGGGCGGTCAGTTTCCGGTTCCGCGACCGCAGCCAGCTCAACGGTGTTCCCCGTGCGGATGCGGTCGAGGCGATCACCGAGTGGGTCGGCGCGCGGGAAAACGCTTCGCCGACCGCGGATCTGGTCAAACCCGGCGGCGCGCGGTGACCCGCCGCGATGAGCCGCTCGTCGATCGTGGCGTGGGCGACCCTGACCATCTGCAGCGACTGTGGACCCCGTACCGGATGACCTACATCGCCGAGGCGCCGGTCAAACGCGACGACGCCACCCCCGAGCAGCCGTTCAGCGACATCCCCACGCTGACCGACGAAGAGGGACTCGTGGTGGCCCGCGGCGAGCAGGTGTACGTGGTGCTCAACCTGTACCCGTACAACCCCGGGCACCTCATGGTGGTGCCCTACCGCCGGGTGTCAGAACTGGAGGACCTCGACGACGTCGAAAGCGCCGAGCTGATGGCCTTCACCCAGAAGGCAATTCGGGTGATCAAGGCGGTGTCGCGGCCGATGGGGTTCAACGTGGGTCTGAACCTGGGCAAAGTGTCGGGCGGGTCGCTGGCCGAACACCTGCACATGCACGTCGTGCCGCGCTGGGTCGGCGACGCCAACTTCATCACGATCATCGGCGGAACGAAGATGATTCCGCAGCTGCTGCGAGAGACCCGCCAGTTGCTGGCCACCGAATGGGCGAAACAGCCGTGAGCAACTTCTACCTCATGACGCGCGCGGCGTACGAGAAGCTCAGTACGCCGGTGGCCAGGGCCGCGCTGCGGGCGGGACTGACCCCCGACAGCGTGACAATCATCGGCACCGCCGCCTCGGTGATCGGCGCGCTGACCCTGTTCCCGACCGGGCAGCTGTTCGCGGGCGCCATGGTGGTCTGGTTCTTCGTGCTCGCCGACATGCTCGACGGGGCGATGGCCCGGGTCCGTGGCGGCGGCACCCGGTTCGGTGCGGTGCTCGACGCCACCTGCGACCGCATCGGGGACGGCGCGGTGTTCTGCGGACTGCTGTGGTGGGCGGCGTTTGGCCTCAAGAGCCCGTCGCTGGTGGTGGCCATCCTGATCTGCCTGGTGACATCGCAGGTGATCTCATACATCAAGGCGCGTGCCGAGGCCAGTGGCCTGCGCGGCGACGGCGGACTGATCGAGCGGCCCGAGCGGCTGATCATCGTGCTGGTCGGGGCCGGGCTCTCGGATCTGCCGTTTTACCCGCTGCCCTGGCTGCTGCCGATTGCGTTGTGGGCGCTGGCGGCGGCCAGCCTGATCACCATCGCGCAGCGGCTGCACACGGTCCGCACCTCACCGGGCGCGACCGAGAAGGTCGAGAACCATCCGGAGAACAGCCAGCCGTGATTACAACTTTCGCTCGGCCCCGGCGAGTCCAGCTGGGCCAGCAGCTCTCCGACTGGGGATATGCCACCGGCTGGCGCGTGGTACGCGCCATGCCGGATGTGTTGGCGCGAAAGACTTTTGACGCCGGGGCCCGGTATGCCGCCCTGGGCGGCGGTCCCGAGCAGCTGCGCAAGAACCTGGCCCGGGTGATCGGCGTGCCGCCTGCGCAGGTGCCCGATTCGCTGATGCGGGCGTCGCTGGCGTCGTACGCGCGGTACTGGCGTGAGGCGTTTCGGCTGCCGTCGATGGACCACAAGAAGCTGGCCGAACGCCTCGATGTCATCACGGAGGGCCAGCACTACCTCGAGGAGGCCCTCGACGCAGGCCGGGGGGCGGTATGCGCACTGCCGCACAGCGGAAACTGGGACGTTGCCGGCGTGTGGTTGGTCCACAAACACGGCACCTTCACGACAGTCGCGGAGCGGCTGAAACCCGAATCGCTGTACCGTCGCTTCATCGACTACCGGGAGAGCCTCGGCTTCGAGGTGATCCCACTGACCGGCGCGGAGCGCCCGCCCTACGAGTTGCTCTTGGACCGACTGCGCGCCAACCGCTTCGTCGGTCTGATGGCTGAACGTGACCTTACGCGCACGGGCGTGGAAGTCGATTTTTTCGGTGAGCCGACGCGCATGCCTGCGGGGCCGGCACGGCTTGCCATCGAATCCGGTGCCGCGTTAATCCCTTTTCACTGCTGGTTCGACAAGGACGACTGGGGGATGAAATTCCAGAAACCGCTCGACACTTCCTCGGGCGACGTCGGCGCCATCACACAGGCGCTCGCCGACCGCTTCGCCGCGGGCATCGCCGCCCACCCCGCCGACTGGCACATGATGCAGCCGCAGTGGATCGCCGACCTTCCCGCCGAGCGCCGGGCCCGGTTGCGGGTAGAGAATTCTTGACATGCGCATCGGGATGGTGTGCCCGTACTCGTTCGACGTCCCGGGCGGGGTCCAGTCGCATGTGCTGCAGCTGGCCGAGGTGATGCAGGCGCGCGGACACCAGGTCAGCGTGCTCGCACCCTCCTCGTCGCACGTCACGCTGCCCGACTACGTGGTGTCCGGTGGCAAGGCGGTGCCGATCCCGTACAACGGTTCCGTCGCGCGGCTGCGCTTCGGGCCCGCCACCCACCGCAAGGTCAAGCGCTGGCTGGCCGACGGCGACTTCGACGTGCTGCACCTGCACGAGCCCAACGCGCCCAGCCTGTCGATGCTGGCGCTGGCCGTGGCCGAAGGACCGATCGTCGCGACATTTCACACCTCGACCACCAAATCGCTGACGCTGACGGTGTTTCAGGGCATCCTGCGGCCGTTCCACGAGAAGATCGTGGGCCGCATCGCGGTGTCAGATCTCGCTCGCCGCTGGCAGATGGAGGCGCTGGGCTCCGACGCGGTGGAGATCCCCAACGGCGTGGATGTGGCGGCTTTCGCGAACGCTCCTCTGCTGACGGGATATCCGCGCCCGGGCAAAACCGTGCTGTTTTTGGGCCGCTTCGACGAACGGCGCAAGGGCATGGACGTGTTGTTGCGCGCGCTGCCGGCGCTGGCCGAGCGGTTCGGCGATGTGCAGGTGCTCATCGTCGGCCGCGGTGACGCGGACGAGCTCTGCGAGGAGGCGGGTCCGCTGGCCCGGCACCTGCGGTTCCTGGGCCAGGTGGACGACGACGAAAAGGCGTCGGCGCTGCGCAGCGCCGACGTGTACTGCGCACCGAACACCGGAGGGGAGAGCTTCGGCATCGTGCTGGTCGAGGCGATGGCCGCCGGCACGGCGGTGGTGGCCAGCGACCTCGACGCGTTCCGCCGGGTGCTGCGCGACGGCGAAGCCGGCCGGTTGGTCGCGGTCGACGACGGCGCGGCGCTGGCCGATGCGCTCATCGACGTTCTCGGCGACGACGCGCTGCGCCAGCGATACGTCACCGCCGCCACGGCGGCGGTGCACCGATACGACTGGTCGGTGGTGGCCCGACAGATCATGCGGGTGTATGAGACGGTCGCGGCGACCGGCGTAAAGGTCGAGGTGGCGAGTTGACGACCTGGGCAGCGGTCGCCGCGGCGCTGCTGCTCGTCATCGCCTTCGCGGTGGCGGTCTCGGCGTATCAGACGGCGAACCGGCTTGACCGGCTGCATGTCCGATACGACCTGTCCTGGCAGGCGCTGGACGCCGCGTTGGCGCGGCGAGCCGTGGTCGCCCGTGCGGTCGCCGCCGACGCGTACGGCTCAGGTGAGCGGTGCCGGCGGTTGAGCGCGCTGGCCGACGCCGCCGAACGGGCGCCCCGGTCGGGCCGGGAGGCCGCCGAAAACGAGCTGTCCGCGGAGCTCGCGACGGTCGACACCGCGGCGCTGCGGCCCGCGCTGATCGCCGAGCTGGCCGATGCCGAAGCGCGGGTGCTTTTGGCGCGCCGTTTCCACAACGACGCAGTGCGCGACACCCTGGCGCTGCGGGAGCGGCCCCCGGTGCGGTTGCTGCGCCTCGGCGGAACGGCGCCGCTGCCAACCTATTTCGAGATCGCGGAGCGCGCGCAGATCTCCGAAGATGATGCCGGGGTCGTCACCGTGCGCACGTCGGCGCGCGTGGTGCTGCTCGACGAGCGGGGATGCGTGCTGCTGCTGTGGGGCTCCGACCCCGCGCGGGCGGACGACGACGTCCCGCGGTGGTGGTTCACGGTGGGTGGCCAGGCGCGGCCGGGGGAGAGTCTGCAACGCGCGGCCGCGCGGGAAGTGTACGAGGAGACGGGACTGCGCGCGCATCCCGACGAAATGATCGGCCCGGTGTGGCGACGCGACGCGATCCTCGACTTCAACAACGCGGTGATCCGCAGCCACGAAATGTTCTTCGTGCACCGCACCCGCCGGTTCGATCCGTCAACGGCCGGCCACAGCGCACTGGAGCGGCGCTACATCCACGGCCATCGCTGGTGTGACGCCGCCGACATCGCGGCCCTCGTCGACGCCGGCGAAGCGGTGTACCCCGTCCAGCTCGGTGAACTGCTCCCGGAGGCCAACGTGCTGGCCGACGCTCGCGTGGCGGCCGAACCCCGAGAACCACAGCCGATCCGCTGAGCGACCTCAGCGTCCGGCCATGCCCAGCAGGTCACCGCCGACGAACCTGGTCGGCTTCACCCCGGACGCGACCGGGGTGGTCGGCGTCGGGGACTCCTGTTCTGCGACATAGGCCGTGGACTGGTCAGCGGCGGTATGGGAGAGCGCCAGGGTCGTCGCGCCCATCATCATCAGTGCGCCCGCGCCGGCGAACAAGCCGGCCATCTTCACGGCCGTGCGGCGCTGCAGTGCCGATCCGTGTCGTTTCATCACATCCCCTATCGGGTCACCGCCCAGCTGCCGCGTTCCCGCACGGGACAGGACCCGGGCTCCCACCAGCCGAAGCTACTTCTGTCCGGTGGCCCGCGCCACACCTCGCGCCGCGGTCGTGGCCGAAATTCGCTGGTGACCACCCACTAGACTGGTCCGGTACCGGGCATTACCGACAGGAAGAGGCAGCAGTGGAGACCGGCGCACGCGGGCAGACCGGAACTGCACGAGTCAAACGCGGCATGGCCGAGATGCTCAAGGGCGGCGTCATCATGGACGTCGTCACGCCGGAACAGGCCCGCATCGCTGAAGGCGCCGGCGCGGTCGCGGTGATGGCGCTCGAACGCGTGCCGGCCGACATCCGCCGTGAGGGCGGCGTCTCGCGGATGAGCGATCCGGAGATGATCCGCGAGATCCAGGCGGCGGTCTCCATTCCGGTCATGGCAAAGTGTCGGATCGGGCATTTTGTGGAGGCGGAGATCCTCGAGGCGCTGGAGGTCGACTTTATCGACGAGAGCGAAGTCCTGA
>JAFAWC010000409.1 GCA_019242135.1 Mycobacteriaceae bacterium
GGTGCCCAGATCGGGGTGGACGGCGTCGTGGCCGCCCTCGTCGCTGCCAATCGCCCACGGCGACCCGACGTCGTCCGGCGCCGCGGTCACCGAGTTGTTGCGGCCCTTGCGGTGCACCTTGCCGATCGGGTGGATCGGCGGCAGGTACACGACGTCGAAGCCCATCTTGGCGATCCGCGGCAGCGCATCGACCGCGGTGGCGAACGTGCCATGAACGGGCCTGCCCTTGGCGTCCCAGCCGCCGGTGGATCGCGGGAACATCTCGTACCAGGACCCGAACCTGGCCAGCGGACGGTCGACCCACACCCCGTAGGCCGCGCCGCGGGTCAGCAGCTCGCGCAGGGGGTACTGCGCGAGCAGGTCGGTGACCTCATCGGTGGTGGCCCCGCCGACGCGAGTCAGCGGGTCGCCGGGTGCGCGCAGCGCCGTCGCGGCTTCCAGCAGTGGATCGCGCAGTTTGCGCGGCATTCCCATCGCGGCACGCTCGAACAGCTTGGCGCCCACCAACAGGTCATTGGCCAGTTCGGGCTCGCCCTGGCCGGCGTCCAGTTTCGCGGTGACCGCATGGCGCCAGGTACTGATCGGGTCGCCCCAGCCGTCCACTCGAAAGGTCCACAGCCCGACGCTGTCCGGGGTGAATTGACCATGGAACACGTCGGGCTCGGTACCCAACGACATTGGCTCCACGACCGGTTTGACGCGTGGCAGCCGAGCCGCCAACGCGCCGCTACCGGCTCGGCGCCCGAGCGGCTCGGCACCCGGTGCCGCCGTCACCGTGCGACTGCTCCTACCCACCAGCCGCGGATACCCGCGGCCCAGGTACCGGACCACCAGCGTAGCGGCGACGGCCTCGTGTCCCTCGCGCCAGACCGTCGCCGACACCGGCACAATCTCGCCCACCACCGCCTTAGCCGGATAGGTTCCGCACGAGACGACGGGTCGCACATCATCGAGTTGGATTCGACCGGGCACCCATCACTCCTTCGGTGGCGCGACACGGGTATGCCGCGGGGTTCATCTGTCTCCGGCTGATTTCACACTGGTTCCCACCGTAGTGTCGGTCCCAAACGCGGGCGAGGTCACCGCACATTCCCCGCAGAGGCATTTCGGTCGCTCAGCGCTGCACACCCGCGGATTCTGCGTAAGGTAAGGGTGCGTGAAGGCGCTGCGTCGTTTTTCTGTCCGTGTTCATTTGCCTGACCGTTTAGCGGCGCTGGAACAGCTCGCCGTTAATTTGCGATGGTCCTGGGACAAGCCCACTCAGGATCTGTTCGCCGCGATCGATCCGGCGGTGTGGGAGCGCTGCAACCAGGATCCGGTCGCCCTGCTGGGCGGGGTGACACCCCAGCGGTTGGACGAGCTTTCGGTCGACCCGCATTTCCTCGACCGGTTGGACCGGCTCGCCGACGACCTCAGGGATTATCTGACCCGCCCGCTCTGGTACCAGGAGCAGCAGGCGGCCGGTGCGGTATTGCCGACCGGAATTGCCTACTTTTCGATGGAATTCGGAGTATCCGAGGTGTTACCCAACTACTCGGGCGGGCTGGGCATCCTCGCCGGCGACCACCTCAAGGCTGCCTCCGATCTGGGCCTGCCGTTGATCGGGGTCGGTCTCTACTACCGGTCGGGTTACTTTCGTCAGTCCTTGACCGCCGACGGGTGGCAGCAGGAGACGTATGCCTCATTTGATCCGCAGGGCTTGCCGTTGCGCCTGCTGACCACCGCGGCCGGCGAGCCGGTGCTGGTCGAGCTGGCCCGGTCAGGTGGGTACGAGCTGCGCGCGCGGGTCTGGGTCGCGCAGGTGGGGCGAATTCCGTTGCTGCTGCTCGACTCCGACGTGCCGGAAAACGACCACGAAATCCGCGGTGTCACCGACCGGCTGTACGGCGGCGACCAGGACCACCGCATCCGGCAGGAGATCCTGGCAGGAATCGGGGGTGTGCGGGCGATCCGGGCATTCACCGCGTTCGAGGGCATCGACGCCCCCGAGGTGTTCCATATGAACGAAGGTCACGCCGGCTTCCTGGGTCTGGAGCGCATTCGCGAGCTGATGACCGACTCAGGGCTCGATTTCGACACCGCGCTGACCGTCGTGCGGTCGAGCACGGTCTTCACCACACACACGCCGGTGCCGGCCGGTATCGACCGGTTCCCAGTCGAGATGGTGCGCCACTATTTCGCCGGTGATGATGGCAAGAAAGGAGCGGGCTTGGTACCGGGTGTACCGCTGGACCGCATCATCGCGCTCGGTGCCGAGGACGATAAGACGAAGTTCAACATGGCCCACATGGGCCTGCGGCTTGCACAGCGAGCCAATGGCGTCTCGCTGCTGCACGGCCGGGTCAGCAGGGCGATGTTCAATGAGCTCTGGCCGGGCTTCGATCCCGACGAGGTGCCGATCGGGTCAGTGACCAACGGCGTTCACGGGCCCACCTGGGCCGCGCCGCAGTGGCTTGCGCTCGGCCGCGAACTGCTTGGCGCGGACTCGCCGAGCGAGCCTGCCGTATGGGAGCGAGTCCAGCAGGTGGACTCCGGTCACCTTTGGTGGATCCGCTGCCAGCTGCGCGAGCAGCTCATCGCCGACGTGCGTCGCCGGCTGCGGTTGTCCTGGCTGGAGCGCGGCGCGCCCGATGCGGAATTAAGTTGGATCGCAGGGGCTTTCGATCCGAACGTGCTGACGATCGGGTTCGCCCGCCGGGTGCCGACTTACAAACGACTGACCTTGATGTTGCGTGATCCCGATCGCCTGCGGCGCCTGTTACTAGACGATGAGCGGCCGATTCAGATGATCGTCGCTGGAAAGTCGCACCCGGCAGACGACGGCGGCAAGGCGCTGATCCAACAAGTGGTGCGGTTTGCCGACCAGCCCGACGTGCGGCACCGGATCGCGTTTCTGCCCGACTACGACATGTCGATGGCGCGCATGTTGTTATGGGGCTGCGACGTGTGGCTGAATAACCCGTTGCGGCCACTGGAGGCCTGCGGTACATCCGGGATGAAAAGCGCTCTCAACGGTGGTCTCAACCTGTCGATCCGCGATGGCTGGTGGGATGAGTGGTGCGACGGCGAAAACGGCTGGGAGATTCCCACCGCCGACGGTGTTTCCGAGAGCCGTCGCGACGACTTGGAGGCCGCCGCGCTCTACAACCTGCTCGAAACCACAGTGGCGCCGAAGTTCTACGAACGTGACGGGGCCATCCCTCGCCGATGGGTTGAGATGGTGCGGCATACGCTGCAGGTACTCGGGCCGAAGGTGCTGGCGTCGCGCATGGTCCGCGACTACGCCGAGCAGTACTATGCTCCGGCCGCCGAGTCGGTGCGGCGCACGACTGCGCCAGTCGGCGAAGAGAACTTCGGCAACGCCCGCCGGCTGGCCGAGTACCGGCATGAGGTCTCTGAGGCATGGCCGAAGATTCAGATCACCGAGGTCGACAGCACAGGGTTGCCCGACACCCCGTTGCTCGGCTCGCAGATGACGCTGACGGCTACCGTCCACCTCGCGGGCCTGGCGCCCGACCAGGTGACGGTGCAAGCCCTCGTCGGTCGTGTCGACATGGATGACACGTTGCTGGACCCCGTCCACGTGCCGATGGCCCACACCGGCACGGCCGATGGAGGCGACGAGGTCTTCGCGACCACGACGCCGCTGCCGGTGGCCGGCTCGGTGGGGTATACGGTGCGGGTGCTGCCGCACCACCCGCTGCTCGCGGGAGATAACGAGCTGGGCCTGGTCACGCTCGCCTGACCGCGGGTTTTACGGCAGCCCGTCGTCCCCGCCTGTAGTGAGCCGGTCGAGTGCTGCCAGCACCGTTGCGCGGTCGGAGGTGAACCAGAAGGGCGGCAAGGAGTCTCGGAGAAAACGGCCGTAGCGCGCGGTCGCCATCCGAGAGTCGAGAACGGCCACCACACCTTTGTCGTTGCTGCGGCGAAGCAGCCTGCCGGCGCCTTGGGCGAGCAGCAGCGCAGCGTGGCTGGCGGAGACGGCCATGAAACCGTCACCTCCGCGCGCGGTCACGGCGCGCTGGCGGGCCGTCAGCAGCGGATCATCAGGGCGCGGGAACGGAATCCGGTCGATGATCACCAGTGACAAGGACGGGCCCGGAACGTCCACACCCTGCCACAGCGAAAGCGTTCCGAACAACGAGGTTTCGGTTTCGGCGGCGAATCGTCGCAGGAGCGCGGCGGTGGCATCGTCGCCCTGGCACAACACCGGTGTGCTGAGCCTTTCGCGCATCTCCGCGGCGGCGGCGGTGGCCGCGCGCATCGACGAGAACAGGCCGAGGGTGCGTCCGCGCGCCGCCGATATCAGAGCGGCGATCTCGGCGAGCTGCTCGGCAGAGCCGGTGCCGTCCCGGCCCGGGGCCGGGAGATGGCGTGCGACATACAAGATGCCCGACTTGGCGTGCTGGAAAGGCGATCCCACGTCGACGCCGCACCACTTGACGTCCTCGGCATCCTGTCCGGCCAATCCCCACTCCGACGCAATCGAGTCGAAGGAGCCACCCGGCGTCAGCGTCGCCGACGTCAGGACGGTGGTGGCGCGGCGGAACAATCCGCCGCGCAGCATCGCGGCCACTGACAGGGGCGCAACGCGCAGATGCACCGCGTTCTTGGTGTCATCGCTGGCGAGCCACACGACATCGCTGCGATCGGGGATATCACACCGAAACGAATCCAGGATTCGCGTGCATGTGTCAGCGATGTCGTCGAGGGCGGTGACCGCCTCGGTGCGTGCGGCGGCGGCGCGGACATCGCTCGCGGCACTCGGAACGGCGCGGCGCGCGGCGGCGGCGACATCTCTCAGCGCGGACAGCAGCGCGCCCAGCCCGTCATCGAGATGGTCGATCCGCCCCGGTGCCACGCCTCGGATCGCCGATGTGAGCGCAGTGGTCGCCTCTTCGAAACGTCCGAGAAGTTCGGGCCGAATCACCCTGGCGATCCGTCGGGCCGCGACGGCCAGGGGTAACGCCGAAAGCTCCTGTGTTGCAACGGCGGTGACTCGACTTACTAACTCGTGGGCTTCGTCGATCACCAGCAAATCATGTTCGGGGAGCACCGGCGCGTCGGAGATCGCGTCGATGGCCAGCAGCGCATGGTTGGTGACGACGACGTCGGCACTTCCGGCGCGGTCTCTTGCCTTCTCGGCATAGCAGTCTGCGCCGAACGGGCAATGCGCCACTCCCAGGCATTCCCGCGCCGAAACGCTCACCTGTGACCACGACCGGTCGGGGACGCCGGGGATCAGTTCGTCGCGGTCACCGGCGTCGGTCGCCGATGCCCACACGGTCAATCGCTGCACGTCCCGACCCAGGGCGGTGCTGGCCGTCGGCTCGAACAGCGTTTCGTGCGCAGCCTCCTCGCCGTTTGACTCATCGCGGGTTCCGTTGTGAAGTTTGTTCAGGCACAGGTAGTTTCCACGGCCTTTGAGTATCGCGAACCGGGGGCGGCGCGGCAGGCTCTCTTCCAGAGAATCGGCGAGCCGGGGCAGGTCTCGCTCGACGAGTTGACGCTGCAGTGCAATGGTTGCCGTGGAAACGACGACCGGGCAGTCGGTTTCGACCGCGCGGGCCAGCGCCGGAACGAGGTAGGCCAGCGACTTGCCGGTCCCCGTGCCGGCCTGCACGGCCAGGTGCTCGCCGGTGTCGAACGCCCGTGCGACCGCCTCGGCCATTGCTACTTGGCCGGGCCGCTCCGTGCCGCCCAACGCATCGACGGCGATGGCGAGCATCTCGGTTACCGCTGCCGTCGGCGTGGCTCCTCCTCGGCGGGGTCGGTGGCAGAGACCATCCTGGTGGGAATCGCCGGCTCGCCGCCGGAGAGCTTCAGGCCATCCCAGGGCAGGCTTTTGAGTCCCTCGGCGACGCGGGCTCGTGCCGCCGACAGGTCCTCGGCGGCAACAGGTTCACCGCCACGGACCAACGGCACCGTGAGTACGCGGCCCGACTCGGTAGTCGTGGGCGGCTGAGCGGCCGGGTAAACGACTTCCTCCACGACGGTTCCCGTCGGTCGTGCCAATCGCATCGCGTGCTTGTAGCCGCCGTGCGATTCCTTTCGGGTGCTTCGCTTTTCCACTGGCATCCCGTCGACCTCGACGAGCTTGTAGACCATTTGGGCGGTCGGCGCACCCGACCCGGTGACGACCGACGTGCCGACCCCGTAGCTGTCGACCGGCGCTGCGCGCAGCGCGGCGATCGAGAACTCGTCGAGGTCACCGGAGACGACGATCCGGGTGTGCCTGGCGCCGAGATCGTCGAGTTGGCGGCGGACTTCGCGGGCCAGCACGGCCAGTTCTCCGGAGTCGATCCGGACAGCGCCCAACCCGGTGCCGGCCACCGCAACCGCGTTGGCCACGCCCATCGTGATGTCGTAGGTGTCCACCAGCAGCGTCGTATTCACGCCGAGCGCGTCGACCTGCGCACGGAACGCCGCACATTCGTCCGGACCGTCGGCGGTGGTGTGCAGCAGTGTGAACGCGTGGGCGCTGGTTCCCAGTGCGGGGACACCGTAGTCGTGTTGGGCCCTCAGATTCGATGAGCCCGCAAAGCCGGCGATGTATGCGGCTCGAGCCGCGGCGACTGCCGCGTACTCGTGCGTGCGCCGCGAGCCCATCTCGACGATCGGTCTGTTTTCGGCGGCACTGACCATTCGCGCTGCAGCGGAGGCAATTGCCGTGTCGTGGTTAAGGATTGACAGCGATAACGTTTCCAGGACAACGCATTCTGCGAACGTGCCCCGCACCGTCAACACCGGCGATCCAGAAAAGTACAGCTCTCCCTCGGGGTATCCGTCGACATCGCCACGGAACCGGTACTGCGCGAGGTAGTCGACGGTATCGCGGTCGAGGAACCCGCGGACCGCGTCGAGCGCTGTTTCGTCAAACTCGTAAGACGCCAACGCTTCCAAGAACCGGCCGGTGCCGGCGACGACGCCGTACCTGCGTCCGTCTGGCAGCCGTCGCGCGAACAGCTCGAATGTCGTCCGCCGCTGCGCGGTGCCGTCGCGCAGCGCCGCCGAGAGCATGGTCAGCTCGTATTTGTCGGTCAGAAGCGCCGTCGGCTCCGCCCGAGTGCTCACCGGGTAACCGTATCGGCTCGCGCCGACGAAGCGGACCGGAAGTGTGGCCGGAACGGTGTCGGGGGGCGCCGGTATTCTTGGTGCATGGTTACGCCAGCGCGAACCCGGCCGGGGACTCGCGAGCAGGCCGAGGCCGATGCCGTCGAAGCCGCGGATACACCGTGGATCACGATCGTGTGGGATGACCCGGTGAATCTGATGACGTATGTGACCTACGTGTTTCAGAAGCTCTTCGGCTACAGCGAACCGCATGCCACCAAGCTGATGCTTCAGGTGCACAACGAGGGCAGGGCCGTGGTTTCCGCAGGCAGCCGCGAGGCGATGGAGACCGATGTTTCCAAGCTGCATGCCGCCGGGCTCTGGGCCACGCTGCAGCAGGATCGCTGACCGGCGCAGAGGAGACGGACGCGACCGTGCGCAAATGGAAGCGGGTCGACACCGCCGATGGCCCGCGATTTCGCTCTACTTTGGCCGCCCATGAGGCCTCGATGCTGCACAGCCTGGTGACGTCGATGTTGCGCATGCTAGAGGACCGCGAATCCTCGGCACCGGCAGACGAACTGGAGACGATCACCGGCATCCGGGCGGGGAACCCCCGGCGCCCGCAGGATGCGACCATGCGCAGGCTGTTGCCTGACTTCTATCGCCCTGAACGCAACCATCCCGCCGGTTCGGCGGCCGCAGAAAGCCTGAATGCCGCGCTGCGCAGCCTGCACGAGCCGGTCATCATCGGGGCCAAGCGTGATGCTTGCCAACGGTTGTTGCGCACGATCCCCGCGGGTGGCGGCCGGTTCGAGTTGACGGGCGAGGACGCAAACGCGTGGGTTTCCGGGGTCAACGACATCCGGCTGGCGCTGGGCACGATGTTGGGGGTCGGGCCCGGAGGCCCCGAGCCGGTGCCAGACGATCACCCGATGGCCGGCCACCACGACGTATATCAGTGGCTGACCGTCATGCAGGAATATCTCGTGCTGGCCTTGATGGGTCGGCGGTGACCGACCACGGCGCGATCACCGATGTGGGGGGCATCCTGGTCGGCCAGCACCACCGGTTGGATGCGGATGCCGCGCTGGGCTCGGGATGGGCGACCGGCAGCACGGTGGTTCTCACACCGCCGGGAACGATCGGTGCTGTCGACGTGCGGGGTGGTGCTCCCGGCACCCGAGAGACCGATCTGCTGGACCCGGCGAACTCGGTCCGCTACGTCGACGCAGTGCTGTTGTCAGGCGGTAGCGCGTACGGATTAGCCGCCGCCGACGGCCTCATGCGATGGCTGGAAGAGCAGGGGCGCGGTGTGGCGATGGATGAGCACGCGACGGAGAAACTCGTGCCGATCGTGCCCGCGGCGGTCATCTTCGACCTGCCGGTGGGCGGGTGGGCATGCCGGCCGACCGCCGAATTCGGTTACCGCGCGGCCCAGAATGCCGAAGCACAGGTGATCACGGGAACGGTCGGGGCGGGCGTGGGCGCTCGCGCCGGTGTCCTCAAGGGTGGAGTCGGTACCGCCTCTGTCGTCCTCGACTCGGGCGTCGCCGTCGGTGCCCTTGTGGTCGTCAACTCGTTTGGAGAGGTGCTGGACCCGGCGACCGGGCTTCCGTGGACGAGCTTCTTGGCCGCCGACCTTGACCTGAACACGCCTCCGCCCGCCCAGGTGGCGGCCTATACCGGCCTGGTCGCTGACGCCGCGCAGCGCGAGCCGCTGAACACTACCGTGGCGGTTGTCGCGACCGACGCCGCGCTGAGCCCCGCCTCGTGTCGACGCGTCGCCGTCGCCGCGCACGACGGTCTGGCCCGCGCGATCCGCCCCTCGCACACCCCGTTAGACGGTGACACCGTTTTCGCGCTTGCCACGGGAGCGCTCGAGGTACCGCCAAGCGGCAAGCTGCCCGCGTCGATGTCGACAGAGACTGAGCTGACCGCCGCTGTCGGCGCCGCCGCCGCCGACTGCCTGGCCCGCGCCGTACTGGTCGCGGTGACCACCGCCGGCGCGGCCGCTGGAATACCCACATATCGTGAGGTGTTGCCGGGGGCGTTCAGTTGAAAGGAACAAGTTCGTGCTGCGGACGCGAGGAGCAGAACAATGCTCGTGATTCGCGCCGACCTGGTCGACGCCATGGTGGCACATGCGCGTGCCGACCACCCCGACGAAGCGTGCGGAGTGATCGCAGGTCCGGAAGGCTCCGATCGTCCCGAGCGTCACATCCCGATGGTCAATGCCGAGCGCTCGCCGACTTTCTACCGCTTCGACTCGGGCGAACAACTGAAGGTGTGGCGCCAGATGGACGCCGCCGACGACGTTCCGGTGGTGATCTACCACTCCCACACGGCGACCGAGGCCTACCCGAGCCGCACCGATGTCTCTTACGCGGCCGAGCCGGACGCGCATTACGTGCTGGTGTCCACCCGTGATCCCGACCGCCACGAGTTGCGTAGTTACCGCATTGTCGACGGCGTCGTCACCGAGGAGCCGGTGACCGTCGTCGACCGCTATGACCTCCATAAAGGAGCACCGAAATGACGATCAGCGTGTCCATCCCGACGATTCTGAGAGGCCACACCGGTGGCGAGAAACGCGTCAACGCCAGCGGCGATACCCTCGGCGCGGTGATCTCCGACCTGGAGTCGAACTATTCCGGGATCTCTGAACGGCTGGTCGACGGCGGCAAATTGCACCGCTTCGTCAACATTTACGTAAATGACGAGGGCTTGCTATTTTCCGGTGGGCTGGATACCGAGATCAACGACGGTGACACGGTGACGATCCTTCCGGCCGTTGTGGGTGGGCAGCGATGAGCCGCTTGCGCGAAGAGCACAAGGTACCGCGGGTTTGACACGATACGACTCCCTGTTGCAGGCCTTGGGGAACACCCCGCTGGTCGGGCTGCAGCGCCTGTCGCCGAAGTGGGATGGCTCCGCGGATGGTAACGATCATGTGCGACTGTGGGCCAAGCTGGAGGATCGCAACCCGACCGGTTCAATCAAGGACCGGCCCGCACTGCGGATGATCGAAGAGGCCGAGTGCTCTGGCCTGCTGAGGCCGGGCGCGACAATTCTGGAGCCGACTAGCGGCAACACCGGTATCTCGTTGGCCATGGCAGCCCTGCTCAAGGGCTACACGATGATTTGCGTGATGCCGGAGAACACGTCGGTCGAGCGGCGCCAGCTGCTTGAGTTGTACGGCGCGCGGATCATCTATTCGCCCGCCGAGGGCGGTTCGAACACCGCGGTCGCTCACGCGAAAGAACTGGCGGCGCAGAACCCGTCGTGGGTGATGCTCTATCAGTACGGCAACCCGGCGAACACGGCGTCGCATTACGACGGCACCGGTCCGGAGCTGCTCGCCGACCTTCCGGAGATCACCCACTTCGTCGCTGGTCTGGGCACCACCGGCACGCTGATGGGCACCGGCCGTTTCCTTCGTGACCATGTCGCCGACATTCAGATCGTCGCGGCCGAACCCCGCTACGGCGAGGGCGTGTACGCCTTGCGCAACATCGATGAGGGTTTCATCCCTGAGCTGTACGACCCGGACGTGCTGACCACCCGGTATTCGGTCGGCTCCGCCGACGCGGTGCGGCGCACCCGCGAGTTGATCTCGGCTGAGGGGATATTCGCCGGCATCTCCACCGGCGCGGTGCTGCATGCCGCGCTGGCGATGGCCGCCAAGGCGGTGCGTGCGGGGCGGCGCGCCGACATCGCGTTTGTGGTGGCCGACGCTGGGTGGAAGTATCTGTCGACCGGCGCCTACGCCGGTAGCCTGGACGAAGCGGAGGACGCGCTGGAAGGGCAGCTATGGGCATGATCGGACCAGTCGGGTATCCGGCGACGCCCGAGCGCAAGAGGCGGCCGGTGTGGGTGACCGGCGGTGTGACGATCCTGACGTTCGTTGGGCTGCTCTACATCGTCGAGGCGGTCAATCAGGCCAGCGGTGACCGCCTCGACAACAACGGCATCCGGCCGCTGGAGACGGACGGTTTGTGGGGCATCCTGTTCTCGCCGCTGCTGCACGCGGATTGGCAGCACCTGATCTCCAACACCGTTCCCGCCCTGGTGCTGGGCTTTTTGATGACACTTCTGGGGCTGTCGCGGTTCATTTTCGCCACGGTGATCATCTGGATGGCCGGCGGCTTGGGCACCTGGCTGATCGGCCGTGTGGGCAACACATGCGGCGGTGAGCCGAACATCATCGGGGCCTCGGGACTGATCTTCGGATGGCTGACATTTCTCATCGTCTTCGGATTCTTCACGCGAACGGCGTGGCAGATCGTGGTCGGCCTCCTCGTGCTGATTTACTACGGCACCGTGCTGTTGGGCGCGCTGCCACAGGTCGGCTGCAGTGGTATCTCCTGGCAGGGCCACCTCTGCGGAGCCGTAGCCGGCGTGGTTGCCGCCTACATCTTGTCGGGCCCCGAGCGCAAGGCGCGTGAGCTGCGCCGGCGCGGAGTGACGCCGCCATCGTTGCCCCGGTGACACCGCAGCTCGCGCCGGTCGGCATCTTCGATTCCGGCGTCGGCGGCCTGACCGTCGCGCGCGCGATCATCGATCAGCTGCCGGACGAGGACATCGTCTACGTCGGTGACACGGCGAACGGGCCGTACGGTCCACTAACCATCCCTGCGGTTCGCGCACACGCTCTTGCCATCGGCGACGACCTCGCTGACCGCGGCGTAAAGGCGTTGGTGATCGCGTGCAACACCGCCTCCTCAGCGTGCCTACGCGACGCACGGGAGCGCTACGGCGTGCCCGTCGTCGAGGTGATTCTGCCGGCCGTGCGACGGGCAGTGGCCGTCACGCGCAACGGTCGCATCGGCGTCATCGGCACGCAGGCCACCATCGCGTCCGGCGCCTACCAAGACGCGTTCGCCGCGGCGCGCGACACCGTTATCACCGGGGTGGCGTGCCCGCGGTTCGTCGATTTCGTCGAGCGCGGTGTTACCAGTGGCCGGCAAGTTCTCGGGTTGGCGGAAGGCTATCTAGAGCCGTTGCAACGCGCTGGGGTCGACACACTGGTGCTGGGCTGCACCCACTATCCCCTGTTGTCGGGGCTCATCCAGCTCGCCATGGGCGAAACGGTGACGTTGGTGTCCAGCGCC